>DASQJS010000178.1:0-4780 GCA_035630995.1 Steroidobacteraceae bacterium
ATGTTGTTTTCCACCTCGAGCCGGCGGTTCTGGTCGAGTCTGATCAGCGCCGGTAGATAGAGCTGCGGGAATACGCTGGAGGTGGTCTGCTCCAGGCACCCGTACGGATAGCGAATGAGGTATTCCAGCCGTCCATCGAGATTGACAGGCGGCAGCGCCGAGACTTCCAGGTTCGCCACCTGGGTCCCCGGCAGTCCGAAAGCGGCGAGGTCTCCCGTCCAGGATTGCCCGGGCGCCAGCATCGCGCGCTGATAGCGCGAGGAGGGTACATTCGGCGCGCGCACTTCGAGCCACACGTCACTTTCCGCGCGATACCTGCCGCTGGTGGCGACCACGTGGATCTTGCCTTTGCCCAGCGCCGAGCCGGAGCGAAGCGTGAGGAACCCGAGCTTTTCTTCGGGACGCGTGAAAGCGATCTGCTGGGCGGCGCTGCCGACGGCGCTGAAACGCGCGTCGGTCTGCACCTCGAGTTTCACGGACTTGATCGACGCCTCGCTGGTGAACACCGAGACCGGCAGCGAGAACTGTTCGTCCGGTCCGATCACGCGCGGCAGGGTGGGCAGGATCATCAACGCCTGGCGTACGAACACCGACTTGTCGGCAGAGCCGTAGGCGCTGCCGTCACCGGCCACCACCATCACGCGTACCGCTCCCACGTATTGCGGAAGCTGCACGCTGTGGGCGCGTTTCTCGCCGGCCTTGAGCGAGAAGGGCCCGAGGAACCGTACCACCGGCGGAAATCGCGACTTGCCGTCGTCGGGGTTGGTGGCGGCGGAAGCATCGCTGCCGCCCAGTGCGAGCATGCGGTCGAGCTGCCCGCCGTAGGCACCCGCGACTTCATCGAACAGGTCCCAGGTGGAGACACCCAGCGCTTCGCGCCGGTAGAACTCGGCATGAAGATCCGGCGTCCTGAAGCCGGTCAGTCCTAACAACCCTTCGTCGACCACGGCGAGCGTGTAGTCCATGGCGCGGCCGGCTTTTTCACTGACGGTGACGCTGGCTTTCGATTGCGGTGCCCATTCGGCGGCGGTGGTGACGAGGGGAGCGAGGTGCGATTGCGGATCGGTGACTTTCAGAGGAATGACACCGTAGAGCCGGATCGGCCGATCATTGGTCTTGCCGGCGTGCGGCTGAACCATGGTGACCGCGGCGTAGATCCCGGGCGCCATGCCCGCGGTGATCGGAATGGATACGCGATTGGCGCCGGGTTTCGCTTCGAGCCAGCGCTGTTCGAGAATGGCGCTGCCACTTTCGAGTGTCAGCAGCGCGCGGCCCTGGGAAGCCTCGGGCAATTGCACGGTGGCGGTTTCGCCGACGCGGTATTCCTGCTTGTCGGAGGTAAGCATGAGAATGTTGGCGGCGGGACCTGACTGGTCTCGCGCCGCGCCTGCCCACGATGGCCAGTCGACGTAGAAGACGCGGCCAGTGCAATGCCCGCCGTCCAGATCGCAGGCCCGGACCAGGTATCGACCCCATTCCGGGTACTTGATCTCGAAATCCCATTGGGCGCGTCCATCCTTCGAGGCGATGGTGCCCTGCTTGATCTGGGAAGTGCTTTCGCCCTGCGCGTACTGCGCGAGCGATTCCCCGCCCGACTCCCACCACCAGCGCCACTGCACCTTGTAGATAGTGACCTGGAGGCGTGGCACCGACACCGGCGCGCCATCGGCGTCCAGCGTGGCCAGCTCGACCACGTGCCTGGTGTCGGTGAGCAGCATGTCGCGCGCCGCGTCGCCCTTGGGCAGCTTGAGTCCCACATACCGGTCGAACGCCGCCACGGTGCGCGTTTCGCGATTGATGCTGAAGGCGCCGCCCCGCTCGAACACGCGAGTGATGAAAGTGGCATTGAGCATGCCCGGCGCGTCGCGTGGCAGATCGAGATCCTTCTCGACCCTCGCCTTGCCTTCGGCGTCGAGCTCACCGTCGAAAACCGTGATCGGTGCGCCCTGGAATGAGCGCGCCGGATCATCGAACACATAGTCGGCGTTACGCGTGAAGCGCGTGGGCGCGCTCGACAGGCGTACTTCGACTGCGGCACGCAAGGATGCTGCCGTGGCGCCGGACAACCACTGCGCATTCAGCGAACCCTTGAGCGGCGAGCTTTCGATGACCGGCTTCTCGCCGAGATCGAGGTCAATCTTGAGACGATTGGGCATCACCGTCTCGACCTTCAGTGTCTTGCCGAAAGTGGCGCCACCGACGAGGGCGACTGCGTTCCAGTCTCCGGTGGGTGCGTCCGCGGCAGTCTTGAGCTCGAAAGTGTAGAACTGCCCGACAGGTTTGGAGTTGATCAGCGTCTGCACCAGTTGTCCGCGTGGATTGCGCAGCTCGACGGTCACCGGGTGGTCAGGCGGAAGCGTGTGTGTCCGGTCCTGCAACGCGAAGGTGAGGTGGATAGTGTCGCCTGGGCGCCAGACGCCGCGGTCGCCGTAGAAGTGCCCCTTGAGTCCCGCGATGACGGTTTCGCCACCCACATCGAAGTGACTCACCGGCAAGGCGGCACCATTGGCGACGCGCAGATAGCCCTTGCGACCGCCGTCGTCGGCGATGAGCGCGAACGGCGTGCCGCGCGGGTCGAGCTCCACCATGCCGTTGTTGTCGGTGCGGCCGCTCGCCAGCACCTGGTTCTGGTAACTCATGGCATCGACTTTCACGCCCGCCAGTGGTTTGGCGGTGTCGAGCGCCGTGGCGACAGCGAGCAGCCTGCCGCGTTGCGCACGCTTGGCGATCAGGCCGATGTTGGAGGCGAGCAGGTTGCGCGCGGCGCGGATATTGCGTCCGTAGCGGTAATACGCCGGCTTGCAGGGATCGTCGCGTTCGTTCCAGTTGATTTCGCCTTCGTAGTACTCCTCGCTGTAGTAGTCCCAGTTGGAGTAGTCAGCCGTGTCGTTGCCGTCCTGGCTCGCCGGATCGGGTTCAGGAGAGGCGGTTTCGGTACTGCCAGGGCAGTCGTAAAGCGCGTCGGCGGGCGCGAGTGACAGCGTCAGCTGGAACAAGCCACCCGGGTGTTTGGCGGTGAGCTCGGTCACGTCGAGGTCGTACCGCGTCCACTTGCCCGGAACCGGTGAGGCCAGCGGAATGGTCTTGCGCCACAACACACGACCCACGCGGCCGAGTTCCTGCGAGCCGCTGAGAGCATTGACCTGCAGGAATTGCGGGATGTTCGCCTCGTATACCTGCAGCGCGGTCACGCGCACAGCGCGTGCGCTCACGGCTTCGAAGGGCACGCTGAGAGTTTTGGCGTCGGGCAGGATCACACCCGTGCCGACGAAGCGCACCTGTGGCCGGGTGCTGGTGAACTCGAGTTTGAATTCTCGAGTTCCGACCAGTGCCTGGCCCGAGCGACTGCGGATGGCGGCTTCGAGCGTGAGCGTGACTTCGCCCACGACGTCTTCATTGAGATAGACGGTGAGCAGGTTGCTGTTGATGGAGGTGGTGAACTCGCCCTGCGACAGGCGGACTCGTCCCTTGAGATCCTGGCGCGCATCGAGCGAATCGGAGAAGCGCACCTGGACCTGGCGCTGGTCGTTTTGCTGAACCGCCTGGGCCTGTGTGACCGCGAATTCGCCCAGGCCCGGAATGCGCCAGCTCTGCGAACCTGCGTTCCTGAGGTTGAGTGGAGCGCCGTCCCATTTCAGCACCACCTCCTGTTCCTCACGCTTGCGCACGATGTCGTTGATGGTGAAGCGATGCTCGTGTTCGCCCGCCGTCCAGACCAGGACCAGGGGCTTCCCGTCGAGCGTCGCGGTGACGATCTTCTCGATACGCTCGCGGTCCTCGGAATCCGCGGTGAGAATGGCGCCGCGGAGCACCATCAATTCGTTGCGATCCTGCTCGACGTCGAGCCCGTAGGTCCGGACATCGAAATTCACGTCCAGCGTCTTCACCGTGAACTCGAAGGGCTTGGTGTCGGCCGGGACCCCCGTGAGTCCCTGGGCGCGCACGCTGATCCGGTAGTCCGTGCCCGGCGCGAATTCGGGCGTGGCGCGCAATACGATTTCGCGGCGGCTTGCGAACGTGGCGGTCACCTTCACGGCTGGGGTGATGGTGATGTTGGCCGACGCACTGGAGCCGACGCGCTCCTGCGGCACCACGTCGCTGGTGAACAGCACGCGAACCGGTGAGTGACGCGAGATGGCGCCGTTGCTGTGCTGGCTGATCGAGGTCACCCATTGTGGATCGGGTGCGGTCACGTTCGGGCGGGTGGCAACGCTGTCGTTGCCGCTGCAGCCCACCAACAGAAAAGCCGCCGCCATGACAGCCAGGGCGGGGACGCGAATTCGAATCATGGAAGCTCCGACGGGAGGGGTGGATCGAGGCAGCGTCAGTTCAACGCAGGAAGCTGTCGATTGCGTGCGGCAATTGTGGCAAATGAAGACGCGGTTTGGGGGGGTGCGGGCCCCAGCGAGCAGTCCGCGCACAGGATTTCGTTCGCTTTTCGCCGGGCCCTTCGTTCGGGGTGGCATCGCCAGATTGCGGGCCGCCGCCACACGCAATGACACTTTCGTGCGGTTGGAGTTGTAAGGCGGCGAGAGTCCGCATGAATTAGAGAGGCGGCTTCGTGCCTAACGAGGCCAGGTATCCCGGCCCGCTCTCTGAGCTCCTGTGCGCGGACTGCTCGCTGGGGCTCATACGTCACCGAACCGCGCCCCGCTTTTCCGCGGCGGTGGTAAGAGAAGAGACGCACGGACTTGAGGTCTTCCCACAGCTTGGGGTTACACGCCTCTTTTTCTGGCGAACGGAGCGGCGACGCGTCGGTGCACGATCGAGCGACGGGTGG
>DASQJS010000179.1:0-6944 GCA_035630995.1 Steroidobacteraceae bacterium
GTCTCGAAGCGTTCGCCGCGCATCCCGCTGCCGCGATTGTCGAGCACGAAGACGACATAGCCGTGCTGCACCAGGTATTGATGAAACAGGCTGCCCCAGGAATTCGTGACGCGCTGTACACCGGGACCGCCATACACCTCGATGAGCACGGGATAACGCTTGCCCGCCTCGAGGGTGCCTGGCTTCAGCAATTTGTAGTGCATCGCCTGGCCGTCGGCCGCCGCGAAGGTGCCGAACTCCGGGCGCACATGTTCATCGAGAAAGCGCCCATACGGATGCGCGGCATCGAGCTGGTTGGGCAACATTGCCGACAACCGGCGGCCACCCGAGGTCCGCAGCGTGACGTTGCGTGGAAGATTCGCTTCGGAGAAGGTATCGACGAACACACGCGCATCCTGCGACATGGCGATGCTGTGCCATCCGGCGCCCGCGGTGACTCGTTGCGCGCCCGCGGGCTCATCGAGCGAAACCCAGAACAACTGCCGCTCGACGGGCGAGGGCTGATTGGCGGTGAAATACACGCGCCGCGCGCGTTCGTCGACGGAACGAATCGCTGCCTCTGGTGGTTCGCCCACCACCATGAACTCGCCCGAGGTGAGCTGCCGGATCAGGTTGCCGCCGTTGCCATACAAATACAGGTGCTGATAGCCGCTGCGCGACGATGCCCAGATGAACTGCGGCGAGTGCTGCAGGAAAGTGAGTTCGCGATGCAGCGGCACCCAGTGTTCGCTGCGTTCGGTCAGCAGCACGCGACCGCGTCCCGAGAGCGCGTCGAAACGCATCAACTCCAGGGTCTTCTGGTCACGGCTCTGGCGTTGCACGGCGATGCCCCGGCTGTCCGGGAACCAGTCCACGCGAGGTAGATAGATGTCGGTTTCCGCGCCGAGGTCGAGTTGCAGGCGGCTCTCGGCCGCCAGGTCCGCGACGAACAGGTCCACGCGGGCATTGCGCGCCCCGGTGGCCGGGTATCGCTGGCGCATCACGCGGGCGCCCGACGCCTGGATTTCGAAGCGTTCCACCTCGGCAACCTGCGACTCGTCGACGCGCGCGAGCGCGATATGCCGCTCGTCGGGCGACCACCAGTAGCCGGTGTCACGATCCATCTCTTCCTGCGCGATGAATTCGGCCATGCCGAAGCTCACTGCGCCGCCACCTTTACTCGTCACCGCGCGCTCCTTGCCGGTGGCGAGATCGATGACGTGGAGATTCTGATCGCGAACGAAGCTCACATAACTCGAGTGCGGGGAGAACCGCGCATCGGTTTCGAAGGCATCCGTATTCGTGAGCCGGCGCACGGCATCGGCAGGTTTGCGGCCGAGGTCGTACACGTACAGGTCGCCATTGAGGGGAATCAGCAGGTGACGGCTGTCGGGCGCGAAGCTGTATTCCACGATCCCTGAGTACGCAGAGGTCCGCTGCCGTTCGCGGCGCGATTCTTCTTCAGCCGAGAGCGCGCGGTCCGCGCCCGCCAGCGTGCGCGAATCCACGAGCAGCCGGTCGCGCGACAGGCGCACGTCGAACGCCCAGAGATCGAAACGATCCTTGTCGTCTTCGCGTGCCTTCAGGTAGGCCACGAGCCTGCCGTCCGGCGAGATCTCCACGCCTCGCAGGGTTGGCCCCGACAGATCCGGCGCGGCAAACAGTCGCTCGAGCGTGAGCTTCTCCGCTCGCGCGGGCGCGGCGAGAGTAGTGGCGAAGAGCAGCGACAGAGCCACGAGGCTTGCGCCGAAACGACGATAAATCAGGGCGCGCCGGACAGGCGCGCGCACACCGTTTGATACACTTTGGTTCAATTTCATTTGGGGAGTTTAGGGATGCTCAACAATCCTCGCCACCTGGGCGCGCTCGTCGCGACCACGCTGGCCGCACTCATTGCCGCATGCGCGATGTCACCGAAGGCGCAGCACACCCCTGTTCCTTCACCCGCTGCCATTTCTTCGTTCCAGTATCCGGCGGCCGTGCGCGGCGAAGTCGTCGACACCTACAACGGCGTCAGCGTTCCCGATCCCTACCGCTGGTTCGAAGACGCGATGGCACCGGCAACTCGCGATTGGGTGACCGCCGAGAACGCGCTGTCGCAGCCCTACCTCGAAAAACTTCCGCAGCGTGCGTGGCTCGGCGAACGCCTCAAACAACTCTGGACCTACGAACGCTTCGGTGTTCCGCAGCGCGAAGGCGACAAATACTTCTATATGCGCAATGACGGCACGCAGGACCAGAGCGTTTTGTACGTGGCCGACGCGCTCAACGCCACGGCGCGCGTGCTCGTCGATCCCAACGGCAAGCGCGACGATGCCACCATCGCGCTGTCCCAATGGGTGCCGAGCCCCGACGGTAATCTGCTCGCGTATGCGCTTTCCGATGGCGGCACCGACTGGAATACCTGGCACTTCCGCCGCGTCGCCGACGGCACGGATTTGCCGGTGATTCTCAAGTTCAGCAAGTTCTACGCGGTCTCGTGGGCGCGTGACAGCTCGGGCGTCTACTACAGCCGTTATCCGCTCAAGCCGGGCCAGAAGGCCGAGGAAGCCGAGCGTGGCGATGACGCCGGCCGTCCGGACGTGTACTTCCACAAGCTGGTCGAAGCGCAATCGGCCGATCGCCTGGTGTACCAGGTCACCGATCACCCGACACGCGTGCCCTCGGGCCAGGTCACCGAAGACGGGCGCTATCTCGTCATCGGCTTGTTCGACGGCTACGAATCGAACGCCATCCTCGTGCAGGACCTGCGCAAGCCGGATGCGAAGCCGCAGCCCGTGTTCACGGCCTGGGACGCGCTCTACAACTTCATCGGCGCCAAGGGTGACGAGCTCTATTTCCAGACCACCAACAATGCGCCACGCGGACGCGTGATCGCGGTCAACGCGAACGACCCCGCGCCCGCGCGCTGGCGCACCATCGTGCCGCATGGCGACATCGCGATGGCCAACGTCAGCTACATCGGCGGCCGTGTGATCGTCGAATATTCCCGCGATGCGCGCAGCGTCGTGCGGCTGTTCGAAGTGAGTGGCGCGCAAGCCGGCGAAGTGAAACTGCCCGGGCTCGGCACCGCCACGGCCTTCCAGGGCACGGGCGCGAACCCGGAAGCGTTCTTCTCCTATTCGGACTATCTATCGCCGACGCGCATCCTGCGCCTCGACGTCGCGTCGAACACCGTCAGCGAGTTCCGTACGCCGAAAGTGCCTGCGGATTTTTCACCATACATGACCGAGCAGGTGTTCTATCCCAGCAAGGACGGTACGCGCGTGCCCATGTTCATCACGCGCCGCAAGGACGCGCCGCGCGATGGCAACCGTCCCGTGATGTTGTACGGGTACGGCGGCTTCAACGTCACACTGTCGCCGTCGTTCAGTCCGTCCATCCAGTCGTGGCTGGAGATGGGTGGCGTCTACGCGGTGGCCAACCTGCGCGGCGGCGGCGAATACGGCGAGGAATGGCACCAGGCCGGTACCAGGCTCAAGAAGCAAAACGTGTTCGACGACTTCATCGCCGCCGGTGAATACCTGATCCGCGAGAAGTACACCAATCCGAAGCGCCTCGCGATTCTCGGCCGCAGCAACGGCGGATTGCTGGTCGGTGCCGCGCTCACGCAACGGCCTGATCTGTTCGGCGCCGCATTGCCGGGTGTTGGTGTCATGGACATGCTGCGTTATCACACCGCCAGCGCCAACGCGCGCCAGTGGTCGAGTGACTTCGGCATCTCCGAAGACTCTGCGGAGTTCAAGGCGCTGCACGCGTACTCACCCGTGCACAACATCAAGACGGGCACCTGTTATCCGCCCACGCTCGTGACCACGGCCGATCGCGACGATCGCGTGGTGCCGTGGCACAGCTACAAGTTCGCCGCCGAGATGCAGCGCGTGCAGGCTTGCGCGAATCCCGTGCTGATCCGTATCGAGACGCGCGCTGGCCACGGTGCCGGCAAGCCGGTGTGGATGCAGATCGAAGATATCGCCGATCAGTTCGGATTCGTGGCGAATGCGCTGGGGATGCCGGCGCCCGGCGGCTAGAACGTCTTACCTGTCTGGAAAGTCTTGATTATCTGGACGTACGCCGCCGCTTCGGCGGCGTTTTCCGTCGTGGCGCGCAGCGCCTGACTAAGTACAGCAGGTGAGCGTGAACGGCACATCGTCGGTAGTTTGAACCGGCCGCGTCTGCAGGCCGTTCCACGCGAGCAGCCGCACCGAGCAGCGGTAGTGAGAGCCGCTGGTTTCCGGATACAGGCCGGCGTCCGCCGGCAGTGCGATGCGCACGAGCTGGATCGGCGTGTCACGCTCGAAGGTGATGTGATAAACGCCGCCGCGCGCGATTTCCTGGCGCGGCTTGCCGTGCTGGCGCGTGATCCACAGCAGCTCGGCGATGGCGTCGCACAGCGGCCGCAGCCTGGCTAACCAGTCGTTGAACGAGCGGGCACGCGCGTCGGTGGCCTGGTTGAGCCAGAAGAAGAAATCCGGCAGATCGAATTCGCAGGTACCGCCGGGGATGGCGCTGCGATGTTTGATGGCGGAGAGGAACTCCGAATCCTTGAGGCCGGCGAGATAGTTAGAGCCGCAGGCCACGAGGTCGGCACGCAGCCGCAGCAGGTTGCTCATGACGGTGCGCAGGCGGGCGGAGTCGACTCCCGGCTTGCTCTGGAACACGTTGAGCTGCGCGAGATGACGCTCGAGTTCCTTCTGCACGTCGGCGCGCACGTCACCGCGCGCGGCGATGGCGAGGATGTCGAGCAGGCTGCCCATGGCGGCGCGGCTGCCCCACTGGCTCTGCATTTCGTTGTGGTACAGCGCCTGGCTGTAGAGAAAATCGAGACGCAGGAAGGTGCGCATGCGCTCGTTGAGCGGCTGCTCGAATATCAGCGGCGCGACCGCAGCCGCGGCCGCGCTCTCGTGCTGTTGATCGCTCGTTTTCTGGGCTTCCTCGGACATCGGGCTATTCTGCGCGACCGCGGCGCCCTCCGTAAACACGATTGGCGGCAGCTCGTTGTCTTCGGCGCTCATGAGCCGGCCTTGTCTGATTGCGCTTTGGCTGCGGCTACATACTGGCGGTGCAGCTTTTCGACCTGATCGCGCAATTGCGCGATGTCGCCATCGTTGTGGATGACGTCGTCTGCCGCGGCGAGCCGCGCCGCGCGCGGCGCCTGGGCGGCGAGCATGCGGCGAGCTTCTTCATGCGTTGATCCGTCGCGCGCCGTGAGCCGCGCGAGCTGCAGCTCGGGCTCGCAGTCGACCACCAGGACCCGATCGAAGCGCGCTTCGCCGCCGGTTTCGACCAGGAGAGGGATCGCGACGATCACATACGGCCCGGTCGCCGCTTCGCAACGCACATCGGTAAGTTCGCGGATGGCGGGATGCAGCAACGCCTCGAGCCACTTTCGCTGCGCCGGGTCCTCGAAAATCCGTTTGCGCAGCTCCTGGCGATCGAGAGATCCGTCGGCGCCCTGTACCTGCATGCCGAAATGGTCGGTGATCTTGCGTAGCAGCGGTGATCCGGGCGCCACCACCTCTCGCGCCAGCAGATCGGTGTCGACGATCGGCACACCGAGCGCGGCAAAGAGGTTTGCGACGGTGCTCTTGCCGGAGGCGATGCCGCCCGTGAGCCCGATGCGAAACCCGCCGTGCATCGTTGCGCTCAGGGCGGAGACGCGTACAGCGCGAGATATCGGTCGACAGTCTGGTGGCCGACGAGCAGGAACAGCCAGCCCGCGGCCGCCAGGAAGGGGCCGAAGGCAATCGGCGTGTCCATGCCCTTGCGCTGGCGATAAATGATGTAGACGCCGGCCACGCAACCCACGAGCGAAGCAAACAGGATGATGGGCAGCAGCATGCGCCAGCCGAACCAGGCGCCGAAGGCAGCGAACAGCTTGAAGTCGCCGTATCCCATGCCTTCCTTCTTCGTGATGAGCTTGAAGATCCAGTAGACGGTCCAGAGCGACAGGTAGCCGCACATGGCTCCCACGATGCTGTCCGCTGGCGTGACTGGTGCGGCACCCTGGGACCATACCGGGTGGGTGGTGCTGAGGAGGAGACCGACCCACAGCAGCGGGTAGGTGAGGTCATCCGGCAGCAACTGTGTGTCGAAGTCGATCATCGTCAGGGCGATGAGAGACCAGGTGAAGAACAGTCCGGCGAGCGCCAGGGTGCCATAACCAAATCGCCAGGCGATGAGCCCGGACGCCAAACCGGTGAAGAGCTCTATTAACGGATAACGCGCGCTGATCGGCGTCTTGCAGTTGGCGCATTTACGCCCCAGCGCGAGCCAGCTCACCACCGGGATGTTTTGCAGAGCGGTGATGGGCGCCTTGCACTTCGGACAGGCCGAGCGCGGCGTGACGAGATTGAAGGCGGGCGGCGGCGGAGCGTCGGGATTGGCCAGCGACTCGCATTCGGCACGCAACGCGTTGTCCATCATCACCGGGACGCGATAGATCACGACGTTGAGGAAGCTGCCCACCAGCAATCCCAGCAGGACGGTGCAGGTGATGAACAGCGCGGGGCTGTCGGCGAGCGGTGCGAGTAGTTCCATGGTTCGATCTGGGCCTTCGTTAAAAAGAAACGCCGCCCCCATCTTTCAGAAATGGGCGCGGCGTTTCATCGACTCGATGCGGGGTCGGTGTGCCTTTACACCACGGCGCCCAGTTTGAAGATGGGCAGGTACATGGCGATGACCATGCCACCGACGAGCACGCCCAGCACGGCCATGATCAGCGGTTCGAGCAGCGCCGACATGCTGTCCACGGCATTGTCCACTTCGGCTTCGTAGAACGTGGCGACCTTGCCCGACATGGCGTCGAGCGCGCCGGCTTCTTCACCGACCGCGATCATCTGGATGACCATGTTCGGGAACAGTCCGGTGTTTTCCATGGACCGCTGCAGACGCTGACCCGTGGCGACTTCGTCGCGCATCTTCAGCACCGCGTTTTCGAACACGATGTTGCCGCAGGCGCCGGA
>DASQJS010000180.1:0-3371 GCA_035630995.1 Steroidobacteraceae bacterium
GCCGCCTGCAAGCCGACACGCGCCCGGTGGTGCAGATCCTGGTCGATGGATCGCAACCGCAACTGGCTGTCGTCGCCGGCGGCATCGCGGCGGTGCCGCTGCTCACCCGCCACGGCGAAGGCCCATATTCGGGCGGCAAGCGCATGGCGCCGCGGCGCATCGAAATCCGCACGCTCTACAACCCGGAGAAGCGCACCGCGGTGCAGATCGTGCCGGCCCTCATCGGCGTGATCCTGACGATGACCATGGTGCTGTTCACCTCGGGCGCCATCGTTCGCGAACGCGAGCGTGGCAACCTGGAATTGCTGATCGCCACACCGCTCAGCAGCCTCGAGCTCATGGTGGGCAAACTCCTTCCCTATGTCGTCATCGGCCTGATCCAGACGACGATCATCCTGATCGTCGGCGCCTGGCTGTTCAGCGTGCCGGTCGTGGGAAGGCTCGTCGATCTGTATGCCGCGGCGCTGGTGTTCATCGCGGCCACGCTGGGCCTGGGACTCTTCGTCTCCACGCTGGCGCAAACGCAGTTCCAGGCTTTCCAGCTCGCTTTCCTCACACTGCTGCCTTCGATCCTGCTGTCCGGGTTCATGTTCCCTTTCGAAGGCATGCCCGTGGCGGCGCAGTGGCTCGCCGAGCTACTGCCACTCACCCATTTCAACGTGATCATCCGCGGCATCATGCTGCGCGGCGCGGATCTGCCCGAAGCCTGGCTGCAGCTCGTCAAGCTCGCGGCATTTCTCGTGGTGATGCTCATGGTCGCAGTCGTTCGATTCAAGAAGCGCCTCGACTAAAAAGTGGTGCCAGGCACCGTTTCCTAGGAATCGGTGCCTGACCCCTTTTAGACTAGTGGCATGGACGAACCAACTCAGGAAGAACGGGCACACCGCTTTCGCGCGCTGCACACCAGCGGCACCTTCGTCATCGCCAACTGCTGGGACGGCGGCTCGGCGCGCATCCTCACCTCGCTCGGCTTTTCGGCGTTAGCGACATCCAGCGGAGCCTCGGCCGGCACGTTAGGCCGTCTCGACGGCAACGTCTCCATCGATGAAGCGATGGCGCAGGCGCGGATCATCTGCGGCGCCACGTCGCTGCCCGTGTCCGCGGATCTCGAGAAGGGTTTTGGCGATGACCCGGCCGCCACGGCAAAAGCCGTTCAGCTCGCGGCCCGTGCCGGGCTCGTGGGCGGCTCCATCGAAGATGCCTCGGGCCATGGCAACGCACCTATCTTCGATATCGGTCTCGCCACCGAACGCGTCGCGGCCGCCGTGGACGCCGCCCGCAAACTGCCGTTTCCGTTCATGCTCACGGCGCGCGCCGAGAACTATCTACACGGCCGGCCAGACCTCGACGACACGATCAAACGCCTGCAGGCGTTCGAAAGTGCCGGCGCCGATGTGCTCTTCGCCCCCGGCCTTCCGGATCTCGCGGCCGTGCGCGCGGTGTGTTCCGCGGTCAGCAAACCCGTGAACTTCATGGTGGGCATTCGTGGCCGGTCGTTCTCGGTGACGGAACTCGGGCAGGCGGGCGTTCGCCGCATCAGCCTCGCCACTTCGCTGTATCGCGCCGCCATGACCGGGCTCACCGAGGCCGCGCGCGAGATCCGCGACTCCGGCACGTTCCACTACCTGGACGACACCATGTCGAGCGGCGAATTCGCGAAATACATCCAGGGCGGCTCGTGAAACTCATCGACTGCGAGCCCGGACGTCATTCCGCGCCCATCCTCGCAATCTTCAACGAAGCGATCGCAAACTCCACCGCGCTGTACGACTACAGGCCGCGAACCGCTGATTCCATGGCGGGCTGGTTCGAAGCCAAGGCCAGAGGCCGTTATCCCGTCATCGGCATCGAGGACGAGGCCGGCACACTCGTGGGCTTCGGCAGCTACGGCCCGTTTCGCGCCTGGCCCGCCTACAAGTACACGGTCGAACACTCTATATATATAGACACGCGCTTCCGCGGCCAGGGTCACGGGCGAGTACTGCTCGAAGCCATCATTGCGGCCGCGGTCAAACAGGACTACCACGTCATGGTCGGCGGCATCGATGCGTCGAATGCCGTGAGCATCCGGCTGCACGAAAGCCTCGGGTTCACTCACTGCGGCACCGTGCAACAGGCGGGATTCAAGTTCGGGAGGTGGCTCGATCTCGCGTTCTATCAGCGCATACTCGCGACGCCAGTCGCGCCGGTGGACGGATAAGAAATCAACTCCGGGGCACTTTTGAGATTCATCGTGTTGTCAGCCGTGATCGCCACAGCACCCCTTCGCCAGACAGGAATAAACATGGCCTTGAAACTACTCGCACTCGGCGCGCTGCTCGCCACTCTTGCTTCCTCCGCCATCGCGCAAACACCGGTAGTCCCTTCTCCCAATGGAATGGGGGACGCCGACAAGGAAGACTGGATCGTCCTTTTCAATGGCAAGGACCTGAATGGCTGGACTCCGAAGCTCGCCAAACACGAACTCGGCGACAACTTCGGTAACACCTTCCGCGTCGAAGACGGCCTGCTCAAGGTCCGCTACGACAAGTACAAGAGTTTCGACGGGCAGTTCGGACACCTCTTCTACAAGGACCCCTATTCGTATTACCGGCTCGTGGTCGAGTACCGTTTCGTCGGCGACCAGGCGCCCGGAAATCCTGGCGCCTGGGCGTTCCGCAACAGTGGCGCCATGCTGCACTCCCCCGATCCGCACACCATGCCACGCGACCAGACCTTCCCCATTTCCATCGAAGCGCAGTTCCTTGGCGGCAAGAGCGACGGCAATCCGCGGTCCACGGCCAACATGTGCAGCCCGGGCACCGAAGTGGTGTACCGGGGGACTATCTACAAGGACCATTGCCTGAACTCGACCTCGCCCACTTTCGACGGCGAACAATGGGTGCGCGCCGAGATGGTGGTACACGGATCCGGCACCATCACGCACTACGCCAATGGCCAGAAAGTGCTCGAGTACTCCATGCCGCAGTACGGCGGCGGCGTGGTCGACAATTACGACGCCACTACCAAACTCGATGGCAAGCTCGTCGACGGCGGCTACATCTCACTGCAGAGCGAGTCGCATCCCATCGACTTCCGCAAGGTAGAGCTGCTGAATCTTGCCGGTTGCACCGACAAGGCAGCCACCAACTACAAGAGCTACTACGTCAAACCCGTGCCGGAGGCCTGCCGGTTCGCCGAAGGCGTGAAGCCCGCGATGCGCCGGCCTGGAGAGTACCCGGTGAGCGCCGAGGCGCTGCCGCAGGACGGGATTCCGAAGGGCCGTCTCGAGGGACCGTTCGAGTTCCATAGCAAGATCATCGCCAACACGGTGCGGCGTTACTGGATTTTCGTGCCCGCGCAGTACAACGACAAAAAACCCAAGCCCGCGA
>DASQJS010000181.1:0-3481 GCA_035630995.1 Steroidobacteraceae bacterium
TTGCGCGCGATATAGCAAAAACAAACCCTGCATGGCTTGTACGGGGCGCTTGCTGCTGTATTGCTGTAAGGCCTGCACCCATTGCTTCTGGTCCGGATCGAGGGACGGATACCCGGGTAGTTGGGTCACGGCCGCCGCCTCGCGCAGCGCAGCGTTCAGGTCACCGTGCAGAAAGTAGGCGGCGGCCAGCTGTGCGCGGTTGCCGGCGATGAATGCCGTTTCTTCGGTATTCCGCTCCTCACGGCGAGCCTCTTCGAACAGACGAATGGCGCGTGGCAGATCGTTTCGCGCGAAAGCGACCAACCCGGAATCAAGATTGGCAAAGAAACGAAAATCCTTGTACTGGGGCGCGGCGTCCGCGAGGGCAAACAACTCCTCTCCATGGAGTTCCGCCTTGTCGAGATCTCCCATGCCGATCGCGTTGATCAGCAGGTTGTGCTGCTGGGTGTCCATGCTGGGCAGGGCGCCGATGGATTTCCATTGGGCGTAGGCGAGCCCGGAATACTCGTACGCCTGGCTGTACAACTGGTTCTTGCGATAGAGGATGGCCGTGGCGTTGTAGATCAATCCGCGTTCCTGGGGAGGCAGCTGCATGGCTTCCGCGAGCGTCAACGCCTCGTTCAGGACCGCCAAGCCCTGCTGGAGGCGCGCCGGTGAATCCGAATAGCAGAAGGACAACGCCGTCAGGTACTTGGGCAGTTTGCTGCGCGTGTTCAGCTTGCGCGTCAGCGCGACCGCCTTCTCACGGTCGGGACAGTAATCCGCCGTGTTGTTGGTGCGGATGTACTTGATATAGGCGCGCTCGTAGTACGCATCGGCCAGGGCTTGCGTGGGTTCCGGGGAAGCATCCAGCAGTGTGATGACGCGATTGAAGGATTGGTCCGCGCTGTTGATGTCGCGGAGGATGTCTTCCTGGATGAGACCCTGCACCACCAGGAAGCGCCCCTGATCGTTCCTGGACAGATGATCGAACTCTGGAGTCAGCCGCTTCCAAAGTTCCTGCGCTGCCTTCTCATCTTCATTGGCAACGGTTGTCTCCAGCTGCGCCAGCAGGTCGGCGGGTGATGCGGCTTGTGCCGCGGCCGTTGTACAGAAGGCCATGGGCCACAAGGCCGTCAGCAAGAAAACGAGAACGTGGTGCGAGAAATCCCTGGGCTGCAAGATCCGACTCCCTTTCGGCTCATCGCGCGTCGTCTAACATGGAGTTCGCGCGCGCGCACTGGCGCGTGGGCGTTGATGGTAGCAAACGGATTCGAATGGAGACGTGAACTAACGCAATCTACAGAGCTATAGAATCATTGCGTGGGAAACGAAGACTTGTTACCTGTGTTGAACGCAAAGCCGGGCCAACGACCGCTGGCCGCGCGATCGGACCGCGACCTCACAACGGAGTTCGAACGCGCGCTTGCGGCGGGCGACGGCATCACCGGCGCGCACTGCATCCACGAACGCTGGATGCGCGGCGACTTCGCCGCGCACATCGAAACGGCCCTCGATCTCCTGTGGAAGCGTGCGGGCGCATCAATCCCCGACTGGTTGCCCATGCGATACGTCAGTTGGTTGCCCACCGCGTACGAAGTCGCCGCGCGTTTTCATGCCAACAGCGGCCGTTCGAACATCTATCTCATCCTGCTCGACTATTCCGATCGGCGCGGCGATGACCACGGCGTGTACGTCGGCATGAGTCGTTATTCACCCTCCCAACGTTTCGACCAGCACAAGGCCGGGATTCGCGCCGCCGGGAGTGTGTTGAAACGTGGTATCGAAGTGCTGACGGGGCCGACGCTTCACCTCCAGCACATCAGGCGCGGCGAGGCAGCGCGCATCGAATCGGCGTTGGCCGCGGCGCTCGGGGATGCCGGCATCCACGTCGAGGGAGGTCACTGAGGTTCCCACGACTCCTGGGCAATCGCGCAGCTGGCCGGTAGCACATTTCGCCGCCGACAGTATCGGCTTCCGCTACTAACTTCCGGGCAATTGTTTCACAATACAACCGGAGTAAAAGTTCACCGGCAAACAAACAAACAAACGCCTAGCCACTTCAGGGAGAGCGGGCCATGTCACGGAACTGCTTTTGTCATCGAACGCTTGGGCTGGTTGTCCTGGTCACACTGCTGCAAGCGTGCGGCGATCCAAAGAGCAGTTCCACCAGCGGGCCCGATGGCGGACCGGTGCCGACCAGCAAGATGACCATCGCCATGAAAGTGGAATCCGGGGACTCGGGAATCGCGGTGGTGCGCGCGACCCTGAACGACGGCAGCGCTCTCGGAGATTCGTACCGGCTGGATGGCGGCGACTTTTTCCGCGCGTGCGTCAACGGGGTGTGCCGCACCATGGCCGACAACGATTCGCTGGATTCGCCGGATTACATCGCCCGCTTCGACTACCAGCCTGGAGTTGACTTCGTGGTCTCGTTCAATCGCCAGGAGGCGCAGAACGCTCCGGACTCGCGCGCTGCCCTGCCGCAGCCTTTCACCATCGTGACGCCCGCCAACCACCAGCAAGTCACCGATGGCGAAACCGTGCTGGTCTCGTGGACGCCAACCGGCGCGCCCGCGCGTGTGTCGCTGCGCTACGCCGTGAACTGCACCCTTCTTTCCGGAAATGTCGTTACGAGCGGTGAGCTCGGCACCGACTCGAACGGCGATGGCCGCGAAGCCGTCCGCATCAATCCCATCGTGGACGCTGCGCGATCGGGCACAACGTCGACGATCACCCGCTGCAGCATCGATGTGACCGTGAGCCATGAACTGCCGGGTCGAATCGATCCGGCTTTCCGCAACGGCACCGCGGTGGGCATCGTGTCGCGCAAGGTCAATCTGGACTACGTCCCGCGCTAGCGGCGCAACGCGAACTCGATCGCCGCACAGCACGCGGCGACCTGGGCCGCATTGCACTGCTCGGGTGTGGCGCGCGGACTGTCGGGATACACCTCGGTTGTCGTCGTGTATCGCGCGCCCGTGATGCCCGCGCACAGTCCGAGTTTTTGCAGCGGATAGTCGATCACGCCCGGCGAAATGACTGGCGAGCCGATGATCTCGTCCTTGTGATCCGCCGGTGCGATGTGCGTGATCCTGGCGACGGCCTCGATGATTGCGCGCTGGAATTGGCGTTGTGGATTCTCGCTGTCGTCGACCACATAGAACCCGTCAGGGATGAGGCCCGGCTCGAACGGCTTGCCGTCGCGCGCGGCTAGCGCGGGGCGGAATTCGCTTTCATCGGAGTCGGTCGTCTCGTGGAGGTCCACGTGCACCAGGAAGCGTCCGCGCAGCGGCGCAACCAGGCGCAGCAACGCCGCCGACTCGGCAGCGGTGGTGCCTTCCTTGAACGACCGATTCGGATCGACGGCGTCCGCGTTCCAGCGTTGAACGCGCTCGTAGGCCCACGGACTAACGCAGGGCACCGTCAGGAGATTTATCGGATAGTCCGCTGCGCGTTGCTCGAGGAACTGCAGCGCGCCATGCACGCCGCTCGTCTCGTA
>DASQJS010000182.1:0-6395 GCA_035630995.1 Steroidobacteraceae bacterium
TGAGCGCCATCGATCAGCTGACGATCGACTCCTCGAAGTGAACGAGATCAGCGGCTCACGATCGATCTGAGTTCGCGGAAACCTTGCGCCTTCGGCGTTGTAGTCCATGTCACGCCAGCCGGCGGTGAGTGGTTCCTCGAACTCTCCCAAGTCGGCAACCTTCAGCGGATCGGCGAGTAGTCAGTGGCGTCCATGAACACCGACTCGATGCGCTCGACGATCTTGCCGTCCACTTGCGACGCTTCGGAGATCTTCTTCCATTCCGGGTCGGCGATGAACGCTGCCCAGTTGGCCTTGGCCGCTTCGCGGCTGGCATGCGAGATCACATAGATCAATGTCGTTTCCCTGGCCGGGCTGTCCTGCGGCACCCAGTACCCGACATTGGTCATGCCGTGTTTCTCGAACAGCTTCATGGTGTGTTCGCGGAAACGCTTGTGCAGGGCGTCGAGACGCCCGGGAAAGGTGTGATACGTGCGGATTTCAAACACCTTTCCCGCGGGCGTGGCGCCCGTGGCGAGCGTCATTTGCAGGCTCGCACCCAAAACGAGCCCCGCGGCCATGATTATCCAGGAACGCTTTGTCATCGAACTGCCCCTTCGACTTGTAATTACGTCTTTCGATTATGCGCCAGGCCTCAAAACACATGGCAGAATGCGCGCCCATGCCAGAACGTCAGATGCATTCGCGCACCAAGATTGTCGCGACCCTAGGCCCGTCCACGGATTCCATCGAAGTGCTGACCGAAATGGTCCGCGCCGGACTCGACGTCGCGCGCGTGAATTTCTCGCACGGCAAACACGAAGAGCACGGTCGACGCATCGACATGGTGCACGAGGCTGCACGCCGCGCCGGGCGCTATGTGGGCATCCTTGCAGACCTGGGCGGCCCCAAGATCCGTATCGAGAGCTTCACTAACAAGAAGGTGGATCTCAAGGACGGCCAGGCTTTCGCGCTCGACACCGCTCACGATATCAACGCGGGCAACGAGCAGGTCGTCGGCTGCGCGTACAAGGATCTGCCGAAGGACGTGAAGGCCGGCAACATCCTGTTGCTGAACGACGGACTCATCGAGCTCGAGGTCACCCAGGTTTCCGGCACGCGCATCGACACGAAAGTGATCGCGGGCGGCGAGCTGTCGAACCGCAAGGGCGTGAACCTCAAGGGCGGCGGCATCTCCGCGCCTGCGCTCACCGACAAGGATCGCGAAGACATCAAGTTCGCGTGCAATCGGGGTGTCGATTACGTGGCCGTATCTTTCCCGCGCGACGCCGCCGACATGAACCTCGCGCGCGATCTCGTGCGCGCCGCCGGCGGTCATGCGCACCTCTGTGCGAAAGTCGAGCGTCACGAGGCCATCCACAATCTCACCGAGATCATCGAGGCGTCGGATGTGATCATGGTCGCGCGCGGCGACCTGGGCGTGGAAATGGGCTACGCGGCCATCACCGGCCTGCAGAAAACCATCATCCACGAATCGCGCACGCGCAATAAGGTCGTGATCACGGCCACGCAGATGATGGAGTCCATGATCACGAGCCCGGTGCCGACCCGCGCCGAAGTTTCGGACGTCGCCAATGCCGTCATGGACGGCACGGACGCGGTGATGCTCTCGGCGGAGAGCGCCGTCGGCAAACACCCGATCAAGGCGATCCAGGCGATGGAAGAAGTCATCGCCGGCGCCGAGAAATACGAGATCACGCACAACCGCATGCGGCATCGCGCCGAGGGCATCGTCGATCGCAGCGAAGAAGCCATCGCCATGGCGGTCATGTACACCTCCAATCACATGAAGGTGCGCGCCATCGTCGCGCTGACCGAATCCGGCACCACGCCGCTGTGGATGTCGCGCGCCCGCTCGGACATCCCTATCTACGCGTTCACGCGCCACGAATCGACGCGCCGCCGCGTCACGCTGTACCGCGGCGTGTTCCCGGTGCCCTTCGACATCCCGGTCGTGCGTACCAACGAGCTGTTCAAGGCCATCCTCACGATGCTGCTGCAGCTCGAGCTGGTGGAAAAAGGCGAGCTCGTCATCGTCACCAAGGGTGAGCTCACCGGCATCACCGGCGGCACGAACGCGATGACCATCCTGCGCGTTCCGAAGGACTAACCAGTCTCATGAAGTGGCTGCGCTGGCTGCGATGGACCTTGGGCTTCATCGTCGTCTGCGTCGCCCTGGCAGTGGGAGGCGCCTGGTGGGCCGTACGGCAGAGCCTGCCGCAGATCGAAGGGACGGCGAACGCACCCGCTCTCGGCAAGGAAGCCACCATCGACCGCGATGCGCGCGGCATCCCCGTCATCACTGCCACCACGCGTGCTGATCTCGCCTATGCGCTGGGTTATGCACACGGCCAGGACCGCTTCTTCCAGATGGACCTGTCGCGCCGGCTCGCGGCCGGCGAGTTGTCCGAGATGTTCGGCGCCGTGGCGCTCAAACAGGATCGGCGAACGCGGCGTTTCGGCTTTCGCGCAGTGGCGCGACGCGTGATCGAAGCAACCCCGGCGGAAGAGCGCGGGATCGTCGAGGCATATGCGCACGGCGTCAACGCGGGCGTCGCCTCGCTGCACGCGCGGCCCTGGGAATATCTGCTGTTGCGCGTCCAGCCGCGCGAATGGCTTCCGGAAGATTCCGTGCTGGTGGTGCACTCGATGTGGTGGCAGCTGCAATACGGCACGTTGCGCGACGAGGTTGCGCGGCGGCGCCTGGAACGCGCCGCGGCCGCGCGCAGCGACGCCCGCGCCGCGCATGAGCTCATCGCGTTCGTCTACGCGGGCCACTCCGACTGGGACTCGCCTAACTACGCCGCCGATTCACCCTGCGTGCAGGCGGCCTGCACCGATTCGGCTGGCGTGCTCACGCTGTCATTCCCCGGGCAGATGCGCTTCACCGGAGCCGCCGACGAGCCGGACTCCGAGCCGACAGCGCCCGGCAGCAACAACTGGGCGGTCGCCGGCATCCATACCCGTTCTGGCGTCGCACTGATCGCCAATGACATGCATCTCGACCTGGGCGTGCCGGCCGTGTGGTATCCGGCGCGCTTGCGAGTCACGGGCAATCCTGCGGTCGATATCACCGGTGTCACGCTGCCGGGCACGCCCGCGGTCGCGGCCGGGTCCAACGGCCAGGTGGCCTGGGGATTCACCAACAGCTATGGCGACTTCGCCGATGCGCGCTGGGGCAAGTGCGTGAGTGCCGACTATGGCGTGCGCCGCGAGCACATCGCGGTGAAAGGCGGCGACGCGCAGGAGGTAACGTATCGCGAAGTCGGTGAGGGGGTCGTGCTCGACGGCGAGGAATACGCGGACGACGAGAAGGGCGGCGAATGCCTGCAGGCGGCGTGGCTCGCGACGCGGCCCGAAGCCACCAACTTCGGTCTGCTGCGCCTCGAGGGAGCGCGCAACATCGACGACGTACTGGCGGTCGCGCCGCTCGTCGGAATCCCCGGACAGAACCTGGTCGTCGGCGACACGCGCGGGCGCATTGCCTGGACCTTGTTAGGCCGGGTGCCCGCAAACCATGGGCCCGATCGCCTGTTCGGCCCGATCGAATTCCTGGATGGTGTCGATCACCCGCGCATCACCGATCCGCCGGTGGGGCGCCTGTGGACCGCGAATCAGCGCGTGGTGAGCGGGCCGCTCGAAACCGTGATGGGCGACGACGAAGTCGATGTGGGCGCGGGCGGCTACGACATCGGCGCGCGTGCGCGCCAGATCCGCGATGACCTGCTGAGTCTCCCCCATCCGGCCACCGAGGCCGACATGCTCGCCATACAACTCGATGCGCGCGCGCTGTTCGCCGCGCGCTGGCGCGACCTGTTGCTGGCGCTCATCGATGAAGACGCCATGCATGACGCGCCGCTGCGCCGCGAGTTTCGCGAGCTGGTCAGCAAGGGCGCAACAGAGGCCAGTCCCGAGGCGGTTGGCTACCGCCTGGTTCGCACCTACCGCAGCAATACACTCAATGCGATGTGGCGCAGTCTCGTCACTGGATTGTTAGGTGAGAAAGCCGTGGTTCGCAGGGCAGCGCAGTTCGAAGCGGCGGGGTGGCGGCTGGTCAACGAACGTCCCTCGGCGGTTTCACCGCCGGGCGGTGGTGACTGGCGCGCTTTCCTGTTGCGGCGCCTGGACGCCACCATCGCGGAATTGCTGAAGGACTGCGCGAGTCTGGAGACCTGCGAATACGGGCAGATGGAGCCGGTCGAAGTGAGCCATCCGCTGTCGGGTGCACTGCCGCTGCTGCCCAGGCTGCTCGACATGCCCACGCGTGCACTCGCCGGCGATCAGCACATGCCGCGCGTCCAGAACGGCTCGTTTGGCGCGTCGGAGCGCTTCGCGGTGTCGCCCGGACGCGAGCGCGATGGCTATCTTCAGCTTCCCGGCGGGCCATCCGGCAATCCGCTGTCGCCGTTCTATCGCAGCGGCTTCGAGGATTGGGCCAACGGTGTGCCTACGCCATTCCTGCCCGGGTCGGTAGCGTACCGGCTCACGCTCAGGCCCTGATCCCACGCCGCGTAAAAAAGTGCTGGCCGCGCGTAGTCCGGTAGTGCTACGCTGTGTAGCATTACAAAGGGTAGCAACACAATGCCACACAACGTTTCCGACCTGGGTGATCTCGAACGCGAAGTCCTGCAACTCGTGTGGGGCCACGGTCCTTCCTCTGCGGATTGGGTGCAAAAGGCGCTGTCGCGCCCACTCAAGGAATCGACGGTGCGCACGGTGCTCAAACGGCTCGAGGCCAAAGGCCACCTCACGCATCGCGTGGATCAACGCACTTTCATCTACGAGGCGGCCGACACGCGCGGCCGTGCCGCCGCGCGCGCGGTGAAACGCATCGTCGACCGCTTCTGCAGCGGTTCGCTCGAAGAGGTGCTCGTCGGGCTCGTCGATACGCGCATCCTCGACCGGCGTGAGCTGCAGCGCCTCGCGGAGAAAATCGCTCGCGCGCAGTCGGACTCGGATGGCCAGCCGAAAAGGGGAAAGAAATGACGCCGGAAATCCTGCTGAGCAGCGCGTTGCGCCTGCTGCTTCTTGGCGCCGCCGTCTGGCTCGCGTTGCGAGTCATCCCGGTGCGCAACCCGCACGTCGAAGTTCTGGCCTGGCGGATGATCCTGATCGCGGGCCTGGCCCTGCCGGCGCTGCTTTACTGGCGCCTGGCTCCGAGTTTCGCGACTTCGCTCGAGCTGCCCGTGATCGCGGCGGCCGGTGTGGGCGGCACCAACGCACCGCCGGCGATGGCGTCCACCTCCCGGCTGACCGCAGGCGTCCTCGTGACTATCTACCTGATCATCGCGCTGCTGCTGCTCGTACGCCTCTTGTCAGGTCTCGCCGCCATGTGGCGCGTCAGCCGCGCGGCGCGACCGATGACGACACCAGACGACGTGCGCATGAGCGCGCTCGTTCGCAGTCCCGCGACTTTCGGCACCATCATCCTGTTGCCAGCCGACGCGCACACCTGGCCCGCCGGCAGGCTGGACGCCGTCCTCGCGCACGAGCGCGCGCACGTGAGTTCACGCGACGGCTTCTGGTCCTGGCTGGCGCAGCTTCACGCCGCGATCTTCTGGTTCAGCCCGATCGCCTGGTGGCTACGGCGCCGCCTCGAAGCGCTGGCGGAAACCACCAGCGACGACGCGGTGGTCGCTGCACGCCACGATCCCGTGGCCTACGCCGCGCTGCTGCTCGATTTCGCCCGTCACCCCAACTCCAGGAGAGTCGCCATGTCTGTCGCAGAGTCGAATGTTCCAATGCGCATCGAACGGCTTCTCGCGCGCACACCGCCCGCCACCGCGTTGCCGCGAGTCGCACGATGGAGCGCTTTCGCCGCGCTGATTCCCATCGCTGTGTTTGCTGCCTCGACCACGCGGGCTACGCCACCGGCGGAACCCGCGGCGTCGGCCGCGGCCGCAGTGCCGACGCCCGCGCCGATTCACGTCGTGGGCGTGCGCCTTATCCGTCCCGCCAATCCGGACATTTTCTATCCAGCGATCGCCAAGCACGAGAAAGTGTCGGGCTACGCCATAGTCGAGGTCGACGTGGATGTGCTGGGGCAATTGGTGGATGCCCGGGTGTTGAAAGTGCAGCCGACCGACCCCCAATTCGGTTTTGCCGACGCGGCGCTGCAGGTGGCCCGGAACACGACATACGGAAATACGACCCAGCAGGTCGGTTCGATGAAGTTCATGGTGAAATTCGAATTGGCGCATTGAGAGTCCCTCGAGTGCCCGCCGGGTGGTGGCCACCGCCACCCGGCACGGCATAAGCTCGCGGGCATGACTGAAACCCGCTTCACCGGCACTGAACGCTACGTCGCCACACCCGATCTCAAGATGGCGGTGAATGCCGCCGTGACCCTCGGCCGGCCACTCCTCATAAAGGGCGAACCCGGCACGGGCAAGACA
>DASQJS010000183.1:0-12652 GCA_035630995.1 Steroidobacteraceae bacterium
TGCTCCTGCGATGTCTTGTGAACGGGGGTGGATGGTAAGGACCAGGGCGCCCACGCCCCATCAGCCCATGTCCCGCCCCAGTGTCAGACCCCATGCAACCGGATCTCCATCCGGTGTGTATAAAATGCAATCGGGGAGAACTACCATGACGCCTGCACGCGATTCCGATGCTGCGCCACAGCTCACTGCCTTGAATGGCATGCGCTTCTTTGCGGTATTCCACATCTTTCTGTACCACCTGTGGTCTGTCCGCTTCGAATCGCCGCGCCAGGAGGGGCCCTGGGCTAATGCCTACGCCAACATGGACGGCTTCCCGTCCTGGTTCAACAACCTGATTGCGCACGGCTATCTATCCACCAGCTTCTTCTTCCTGCTCTCGGGATTCATCCTGGCGTACCTGTACTGGTCGCCCGGTGGCGAACTGGCCACGACGCGGCAATATTTCTGGTGGCAGCGCCTGACGCGAATCTATCCCGCGCACCTGATCGCCCTCGGCATCACGATCCTGCTTTTGCTGCCGAGATGGTTCTTCGATCCATCCGCACCGCCGATTCCGCTCGCCGTCGCGAGCGCCGTGGCCACGGCGACGCTGACGCAGGCGTGGGTGCCGCCGCTGGTGCCGATCTGGAGCTGGCCCACCTGGGCGTTGTCCGCGGTGGTGTTTCTTTACCTGATCATGCCCTGGCTCATGAGCGTGCTGTCGAAGCTCTCGCGTGGGCAGCAGATCGGCTTGTTAGTGGCGAGCCCGCTGATTTCGCTCCTGCCCACGATCATCTTCCTGCAGTTCTTCCCTGATGGCGGCAAGGACAGCCTGAACTGGCAGATCTTCCTCGGCTCGAATCCGCTGTTCTGGGTGGCGCACTTCGTCGCGGGCATGCTGATGTCGCGCATTTTCGGCATCAGCAAGTTCGAGACCGCCTGGCGCGGCAAGTCGAAGCCGTGGCTGTCGTTGGGCGACCTGGCGCTCGCCGCGGTAGTGGTGCTGTCTCTCATGGAGCCGCACGACAAGGTATGGCGCCACATCCTGCGCCACGGCGCGCTTCTGCCGGTGTACATGCTGGTGCTGTACGACCTGGCGCTGGGCCGCGGTCTCGTCGCACGCGTGTTTTCGTTGCCAGGAATGAACTTCGTGGGCCAGCTCTCGTTCTCCATCTTCATCTGGCAGAACCTGTTCCTGATGCTGGGCTTTGCGGTACTCGGCGCGGCACCGCAGTCGACCAGCCTGTCATTCTGGTTTGCCGTGATCGGGCTGCTCGTTATGTCCGTGATCAGCACACGCTTCATCGAGAAGCCGCTGGCTCGACGCTTGCGAAAGCGCGGTCCAACCCGGGAGATCGTGAGCCCCGCAACGGTGACCTGAAAATTTCGCAGGGAGTCACCGATTGCCCCAGTGTCGCAACACAGGCATTCTGACCACGCCCCAATCAACCCGAGCCCGATAATTTGGAGCTGGTCCGCGATCCCCTCCTGGATGCCGTCACTGCCCTAGCTTCCGCGCGGGACGAGGCAGGCGTCTGCAACATCGTTCGCCGGGCAGCGCGCGAGCTCACGGGCGCGGACGGCGTCACCTTCGTGCTCCGCCGGGGAAATCACTGCTACTACGCCGACGAAGACGCCATCGGGCCGCTGTGGAAAGGCCGGCAGTTTCCGATCGAGACCTGCATCTCCGGCTGGGCGATGATCCATCGCCAGCATGTGGTGATCCCGGACATCTACTCCGACGATCGCATCCCGCATGATGCCTATCGGCCCACCTTCGTCAAAAGCCTGATGATGATGCCGGTGCGGCGTGAAGACCCGATCGCCGCCATTGGCGCCTACTGGGCTACCTATCACGTGGCCACACCCATGGAGATCGGCGTGCTGCAGAGCCTCGCGGATGCCGCCGCGCTCGCGCTGTACAACGTGCAGCTCGATGCGAACCTGAAAGAGGCGTTGCGTCACGAACGCGAAGCGCGGGTATCGGCCGAGAGCGCGAGCCGGCTCAAGGACGAATTCCTGGCGTTGTTGTCGCACGAGCTGCGCACACCGCTGCACGTGATCAACAACTGGCTCTGGCAGCTCAAGCAGGGCAAGTCGATACCGCCGATGATCCTGTCGAGGGCGCTCGATGTCATCGAACGCAACACGGCGCTGCAGTCGCGCCTGGTCGATGACCTGCTGGACGTGTCGCGTGCGGCTGCGGGCAAGATGTCGATCGACTCACAACTCGTGCAGGTCGGCACGCTGTGTGCGTCCGTCGTGGAGCTGAGCCAGCCGGCGGCAAGGGAAAAGTCCATCGCACTGACCCTGACCCTGACCCAGAAAGACGATCCCCGGATCTGGGGTGATCCGGACCGGCTGCAGCAGGTGCTCAACAACGTGGTGTCGAACGCCATCAAGTTTTCGACGAAGGGCGGCCGCGTGGATGTGCAGGTATCGCGCGAAGGTTCGCTGGTCAGCGTGGTGGTGAAGGATGAAGGCGAGGGCGTACCGGCTGATTTCCTGCCGCACATGTTCGATCGCTTTCGTCAGGCCGATGCGAGCATGACGCGCCGGCAGGGTGGGCTCGGTCTGGGGCTGACTATCGTGCGCGAAATCATGTCCCTGCATGGGGGCACGGTGCGCGCGGAAAGCGCGGGACCGGGTAAGGGGACGACGATCTACCTGGAGTTTGCGGTCGCCGAAGAGCCGCAGGCCGGCAGTGATGTGCATCGCCCGTCGTTGCACCCGAAAGCGCCGGTGCATTGAGTGAAGACCACGACGGTGTTGGTCGCGGAAGACTACGACGACGCGCGCGACATCATGTCCATGGTGCTGCAGTCGGCGGGATTCCAGGTGCTGGAAGCCCGCGACGGCATCGAGGCTCTGGAAGCGGCGCGCAGTTTTCGCCCGACGGTCATCGTGATGGACATGTTCATGCCGAACATGGACGGTCTGACTGCCACGCGCGCACTGCGTGACGAGCCTGCGCTGCGACGCATTCCGGTGATTGCGCAAACGGCGCAGCCGAGCGTGATCAGCGGTTCGCGGGAGTTGTTCGATGCGGTGCTCGCCAAGCCCTGTTCGCCCGACCTGCTGATCCGCACTATCTCCGAGCTGATTGCCCGCTGAGAAATGGTGCCAGGCACCGTTTCCTAGGAAACGGTGCCTGACCCCATTTCAGGCAATCGTCAGCGCGACTTCCTCGGTCGAGAAGTTGGACTCGCGGCACGCGATGCGAAGCGTGCCCGAAGACCGGCGCAACTCGTGGCCGGGGATGGTCATCTTCAGCGCGCTGGCACGCGCGACGCCGAGTTCGCGCCAGTGGGCGTCCCCATGCGGACGAAACAGCGCCGCGACCTTGGCGCACAGCGGCGCGCGATAACGCAGCTTCCATTCGAGCACCACGTCGCTGAGCGACTGCCACGTGATGGGCCGCGCATCGCCTGCGAGTTCGATGGGGCCTAACACGGCGTTGGCCACGTTGAGGAAAGCTGCCGTCCGGCACTTGCCTTCGAGCTCGGGATGCACGATGCAGCTCGCGAGCAGGTGCTCCTTGATCTCGTGATAGCCCCACGTGGGATTCAGTGCCTTGACGAGCGCAGCGCAGCCGCTCACGTACGCCGCCCCGATCGCGTTGCCGAGCAGTGTGTCGTGTCCGCTGCCGCGCCATTGCGGCACGCGCGCAAACCCGGGCGCGGCCAGGTGTGCGGACTGGTGCGCGCAAATCACCATCGGCTGCCATTGGTCGCCGATCGACAGCACGTTGATCTGGTTAGGCACGCGGTCTTCGTCGGCCAGCGCCATCGGGCTGATCGCGTCGGGCGCGGAACACACCACCAGCACGTTGCGCGCGGCGGCGTACTGGATGGCCCGTTGCACCGACGATTCGGCGACTTCACCCGTTGGCGATACGTTGATGATGCAGGCGCCCATTTCCACCGCGTATTCGATGGCGTGCGCCAGATCCAGTGCCTGCGGGCCGATGCCGTTGCTGAACCTGACCGGCAGGATGCGCGCATCGGGCGCGACGCCGGAAAAGCGCTCGACTTCGCTGAAGCGCCCGGCCGCGACTCCGGCGGCGTGTGTGCCGGCGATCTCATGGCTTCCGCCCGATGCCGGGTTGTGTGCGAGATCGCGCTGGATGTTGGGACCGAGCAGGGGATGGTCGACCTGCACGCCTTCATCGACGATGCCGATGACTACGTCGGCGCTACCGCGAGTCCTGTGCCAGGCGCGCTCGATCCCGAGCCACTCGAAGGCGGCGCCAAAGCGCCCCTGGCTGGCCGCAGGAGTCGTCATAAATGAGCTTCTGCGACGAGATCGCCAGCCGTGACACCGATCTCAGAACTTTGCGAAGCCGAAATCCAGCGCTTCCTCGCCCGAGGCCTGTTTGCGCACCCTGAGCGAATAAGACCCAGCGCGAAGTTGTTTGCTGTCGATCATCACTTCGAGGCTCATGGGCGAGGTCGGACGCTGGTCGTTGAGCGTGGCGATGGTGTCGATTTTCTGGTTCTGCTCGCGCCGGTCGAGCGCGACGCTGTAGAAAAGACCGGCGTCGAACAACCCGACGATTTCGACCCGGACGAGCCCGGGCGGAAGGGCCGGTGCGGTATCGGAGCCGCGAACCAGCGCCAGGCGCAGCGACGAGTCGCCCTGCGGCGAGCTGTCGGTTACGGCCGCCATGATGGTGGGGACTGGCGCATGCAGTCCGGAAGTCCAGATAGAGATCACCGCAATGAACGCAACCAGCAGTCCGGCTGCGGCAGCCAGGCTCCAGCGCAGCGGATGTTCGGAGCGCACGAATTCCGCCGTGGAACCGCTGGCAACCTGCGCCAACCCGGCCTTCAGTCGCTGCTCATATTCGACCTGGCGCGCGAATTCAGGGTTCGAAAGGCAATACTCTTCGAAGGCAAGCGCTTCGGCTTCGCCCATGCGTCCGGCGATGTACTGCTCTATTTGTTCCTGATTCATAAACCGAGGCTCAGGAGATCGCGCTTGGCGAAGCCCCGTTCTTCAAGAATCTGCCGGAATCGCCGCCGGGCACGGCTCAACGCCTGGTTGAACGCCGCTTCGGACAAGTCGAGTTCCTGACAAATCAAGTCTTTGTCATGGTCATCCAGATAGTAGCGTTTGAGCATCAGGCGATCCCGGGCTTGCGGCAATTCGCGCAACAGCGCGCGGACCGCGAGCGCCGCCTCGAGGTCGGACGCGATCCTGTCGACACTCTGCGTCGGATCCGCATTTCGATCCGTAGCATCGCTGTCGACATCTGTCTTCTGTCGCTCAGCCTTCCTCAGTGACGCGATTGCGAGATTTCTTGCAGTCTGTGCCGCAAAAGCCGCGAGCTTCTGGGGGTCGTCGATGCCTTCGCCACGTAGGCGCTGGATGACAACCAGCAGAGTCTCCTGAACCAGGTCCTGCAATAGGCCGTAATCGCCGCCCGTACGACGGCGCAGAAGCACCCGAAGGCCGGGTTCGAACTGTCGAATGAGTTCGCTTTCGGCGGAGACATCTCCGTCCCGAATTCGACGCGACAGCTCGCCGCCAGGAATGAAATCCATACCCTAAATTTCCTTGGACCCCGCGCTCTTCGATTATCAGATAGGAGCGGGGTAGGATTCTGCCACGGCCCGGTCGCGCAATCTGAGAAGTAGGGAATCCTGTGCTCAAGACATATCACGGCTCCTGCCACTGTGGCGCCGTACGCTTTGAGGCGGATATCGACCTCACGCAGCCCACTTATCGCTGCAATTGCTCGATTTGCTCGCGAAATCGCTTCTGGGCGGCGGTGGTCACGCCCGGCGCATTCCGGCTCCTGGAGGGCAAATCGGCGGTCCAGCAGTACCTGTTCAACTCCATGCGGAACGAGCACTACTTCTGCAAAACCTGTGGAGTCCGTGCCTACGGCTTCGGCAACAAGGGCGAGATGGTGGGCGTCAACATCGGCTGCCTGGAAGACACGACGCCCGAGGAGCTGGCGGCGGCGCCCATTCGCCACTGCGATGGCAAACACGACAACTGGCAGAACCCGCCAGCGATCACGAGCTACTTGTAGACGGCGCTCCGCCGATCGGCAGGCGCACGAAGAAAGTGGTGCCTTTGCCGGGTTCGGTGATGAAGTCGAGCTCGCCGCCGTGGCCTTTGATCACGACGTTGCGTGACACGGAGAGTCCCTGGCCCGTGCCGCGTCCCACTTCCTTGGTGGTGAAGAACGGATCGAAGATGTGTGCGCGTATCGCTTCGGGAATGCCGCCGCCCGTATCGGCGATCGAAATGACCACGCGGCCGTTTTCTTCGTGCGTGCGAATGCTGATCCGGCCGCGCGTGCCGCCTTTCTTGATTTGATCGCCGATGGCGTGCGCCGCATTCACCACGAGGTTCAGCACTACCTGGTTGATCTGTCCGCCGTGACAGGTCACGCGCGGAATTTCACCGAAGTCGGTTTCCACGTCGGCGACGTCCCGATATTCACTGCGCGCCACCACCAGCGTGCTGCTGATGGAGCAATTCAGATCCACTTCGCTCATCTCGCGCTGGTCGGCGTGCGAGAAGACCTTCATCGAACGCACGATTTCCGTGATGCGTGAGAGGCCTTCCGCCACGCGCGTGAGCGCCGGCGGCAGTTCTTCGCGCATGTAGTCCACGTCTTCGCTGGACGCAGGTCGCGCGTCGGTGGCCTTGTGCAGCTCATCGATGTACACGAGCAACTCGCCTACGCCATCGCGGATGAAGGTCACGCTGTCGTTGAGGTATTGAATCGGCGTGTTGATCTCGTGCGCGACGCCCGCGGCCAGCCGGCCGATGGATTCGAGCCGGTCGCTCGAGGCCATCCGCGCTTCGGCGTCCTTGCGATCCGTGATGTCGAGGCCCGTGCCGACGATGCCAGTGAGGTTGCCGGCCTCGTCACGCAGCGGAATCTTGGACGTGAGGATGACGCGGTCCTTGCCGCGCGTCTTGTCGAAAGCGAGCTCCTCGTGATCGATTAGAGGAACGCCGGAGCGGATCAGCGCCTGTTCGTCCGCGAAGAATTTCTCGGCATGCTCGCGCGGAAAAAAATCGAAATCGGTCTTGCCGATGAGGTCGGCAGGCTCGACGCCCATGCGATTCGCGACCAGCTTGTTGGCGGCCGTGAAGCGGCTTTGCGCGTCCTTCGCGTAGATGAAGGCGGGGATCAGGTCGATCATCGTCCGCAACACGTTGCGCTCGTGCGCGAGCGCGTCCGCGAGATTGCGACGCTCGGCGCTGGGGCTGTCGTCCGAGTCTGCGGAATCGGCCGGATTGGGTTGCGGAAGGCTGTTCACGGCCCTGGGTGTAACGGCCTCCGGGCCTTGATCTGTAGTAGTAGGGGCGGAAAGGTGGATTGGCTCACAGACGGGCCGACCGCCGTGATCGAAGTTAAGCCTTTTCGATCGTAAGTTGATCGAAAACCGCGTCGAAGCCCGCACCTTCTGGCGCAGCGCACATCACGCCCGCCATCACTTTCACGTCGGCCGGGAAATAGCCCTGGCGGATGGTGAGGAATTTTTCGCCATCTTTCGAGCACTGCGCTTCGATGGAGTCTTTCTTGCGCACGACTCGCCACCAGACCGCGCCAGATTGGGACAAGTCTTCCATCGTCGACCAGTCGGAGTAATCGTGCGTGAAAACCACGCTCGCCCAGCGCTTGCCCTCGACGAATTCGGAACCGCACTTCATCCAGTGCTTGTCGTCGAGGCGCACCATGAGTCCCGCCTGGTCATAGAGCGCGGAATAGTTGCCGTTGATGCGCGCCTGCATCATGAACTCGCCGATCAACGGCACGTGCATGAAGTGGCCGTTGTCGGTGACGTACCCGTAGAAAGTCTTGCGCCAGAAATCGGTCTTGCCCTTCGAACGCACCGTGAGGACGCCCTGGCTGTAGTGCTCGGTCGCCGGCGGATTGAGCCAGGTCATGCGGCTCAGCAGGTCGCCACCGGTGCGCGCCGAAGCGCTCTCGGCTGCCGCGGTCGCGCCGGCATGCGCCACCAGCGCGACGCCGGCCGACTGCTGCAGGAAAATTCTTCGGGTGGGACTCATGAGCTCTCTCCTGGTCATAACGGAATCCGCGGTAGATAGGTGCGAAGCTGTTCACGGCAGCTTTCCGGATCGCTGAACTGGATGGCATGGAAGCCGCACTCGCGCGCGGCGATCACGTTCTTGAGCAAGTCGTCGATGAACACGCTCTCGGCGGGCACGATGCCGGTCTGCTCCACCAGGTGCTTGTAGATCGCCGGCTCCGGCTTCACCAGAAGTATCGCGCCGGAGATCACCAGGTGTTTGAAGTGGCTGAAGAACTGGTGTTGCCGGATGAGGTAATCGAACGTGCTGACCGGCATGTTCGACAGCAGGTACAGATGCACGCCGGCGGCGGCAAGCTCTTCGAGCAGCTTGATGCTGCCCGCGATGGGCGTGAGCGACTCGCGGGTGGCGTGAATCAGCGCACGCGTCTCATCCGGGGAACGACCGGTCTGTTTCGCGAAATGCTGAATGGCGACTTCATAGCTGAGGGAGCCGCGATCGAATTCGTGCCAGTCGGCGTGTTCGAACATCTGCTGGCGGATGACCGCCTGCGTGGCGGCATCGGGATAAAGCTCCGCGATGGTGCGGACAGGATTCCACTCGAGCAGCACACCGCCCATATCGAACACGACGTTCCGGACATTCATGTCCGGATTATGGCGGGAGAAAAGGTGCCAGGCACCGTTTCCTGGAAAACGGTGCCTGGCACCATTATTTGCGGGCGACGAGCAGGTTCAGGCCGAAGTAGATGAGCGCGCCGCCGAAAGCGCGTTCCAGCCATGCGAGGGCGCGCGAGCCTTTGAGCGCACGCGCGCCATGCGATGCGAGCTTCGCGTACGCCAGCAGCGCGATGCCGTCGATGACCACGGTTATCGTCAGCATGATCAGGAGCTGCAACGGCAACGGGTAGTCCGGGCTGATGAACTGCGGCAACAACGCCAGTACGAACAGCAACATCTTGGGATTGGTGAGCTGCACCACGAGACCCTGCAACACCAGCCCGCCGTGCGCTGGCGGTGCCGGTACGGCGGCAATGGCTTGCGCCTCGCGCGGCTTCGAGAACAGCATCTTCGCACCGAGATACATGAGGTAGACCGCGCCGACGATGCGAATCGTCGTGACTGCGCCGCCATAACTCGCCAGCAGGGCCGCGAGACCCAGCGCGACCGCGGCGAACACGAGGACGTGGCCTAGCAGAATTCCCGCGGTTCCCGCCGCCGCGCCGCGCATGCCGTGGCGCGCCGCCTGCGACATGGAAAAAAAGACCGCAGGGCCGGGCGAGAGCGCGACCAGCGTCCAGGTCGCGAGATAGAGAAGGAAAGTGTTGAGTGCCATGGTCAATAGGTTAGTAAAGATTCACCGGGCCTGTCGCGAGTCACTTTGTGGGATATTCGCGGCCACCGTATTGGGGGTAGTTGGAGTGCGGCACGAATGATCGTTCCCAAATATTGGGCGGAAGGCCGGGCGCACCATCGCGAGAAGGGCAAACAGGTGACCGTCCGGCGTTATGGCTGGTCAGACGCGAGCCAGGCAGATGCGCAAACCAGCGCGGATGCGCGAGCCCAGGAAGCGTTGGCCCGCGTGCTGTCCGGCGAAAAGCTGCATCGACGGGACCACAAGGTCGCCTACAACGGCGCCGAAGGCCTGCCGATTCGTGAAGAGATCCTGTCGACTCACGGCGACGCCGTCATCACGCGCAATTCCTATGGCGCTCATTGCCTCAACACACCCAACGTCCTGTTCGCCGATGTGGATTTCGGGGAATCCCTTTGGTGGAAAAGCACTTCTTATCTGATTGCCGCGGCGATCACCATGTTCGTCTTCTTGTGGATGACGGCCGACTGTTGTGAGGAGCGGAGCTCCAGATTCTGGTTGTTCGTTGGAACCCTCATCGGCACAGCAATCGTCTGCAGGAAATTGAGTGAGTGGCTGCGGAAGCTCCTGCTGAATCGGGCGGGCGGGGCAGCAAATGCAACACAGAACCGCATTCGCGGGTTTGCTGCCCGCCATCCGGATTGGGGCCTGCGCGTCTATCGCACACCGGCCGGCTTCCGCGTGGTGGCCTCGCACGCCACATTCACGGCGAGTCAGCCCGAAGTGGCGGAATGCTTCTCGAGCCTGCGAGTCGACCGCATCTATGTGCGCATGTGCCTCAATCAGCAGTGCTTTCGCGCTCGGCTGACTGCGAAGCCGTGGCGCATGGGGATGTCGGGACACATGCGGCCACGGCCCGGTGTCTGGCCGATCAAGCCTGAGCAGGTTCCGGTGCGCGCTGCCTGGGTGGCCGAATACGAGCGAGTCGCGAACGGATTCGCGGCGTGCCGCTTCATCGAGAAGCTCGGCAACGCCATCGTGCATCCCGATGTCCGTTCCGTCATCGAGCTGCACGACGCGCAAAGCCGTGCGCATAGCGAGCTGCCGCTCGCTTGACGGTGCCGGGTGGGGATTGTGGGGAGTGGACTCCCCACAATCCCCACCCGGCACCAACCCACTACGCCTTGATGGGCATCGGCACCGGGTCATTGCGCGTCGGCATCGGCGCGACCATGGGCGAGGTCAAGCCGGTCACGAGGTCAGCGACCTTCACGGCGTTGCCGCTCAGGAAACTCTTGTTCGCGGACGCGCCGATGAGGCACGAATACAGGCCGCTGCGCTCATCGGCGGCGCGCTTGTACTTGTCGGGCTCGGACGTGCCGAACACTTCCGTCAGCATGACGGTGTCGCCGCCGCCGTGGCCGCCCTTGCCGGTCCACACCTCGAGGTCCTGCGCCGGCCCGCGCAACGGGATCACCCGCGTGCGCTCGCGATCGCTATCCGTGCCCTGGTAGTTAGTGGCGCCGGCCGAGACCGCGCCGCCCTCGACGATCGAGTGCTCGATGCGGCCCTTGGTGCCGTTGAACGCGATCGTGTAACCCTCCCACGCATTGAACGCGTTCAGCGAGTACGACAGCGTGGCGCCGGTCTTGTACTTCACGATGACGTTCATGGTGTCTTCGATGTCGATTTCCGGCCGGAACACGCAGCGATCGCGGAAATAGCCGTCGTACTTCTCGTTGTCGAGATACAACTCCTTGAAGTTCCTGTCGGCGCCGATGTCCAGGTAGAACGTGCACTTCGCCTTCTCGGGACAGGTGAGGCAGCGTTCATGGTGGCTCTCGAGCCCCATGCGTTTCGCCATGGCCGGCGTGTAGAACTCGCGTTTGCCGTAGGCCTGCACGATCTCGGGCTCGCTGCCTAACCACCAGTTCACCAGGTCGAAGTGGTGCGTCGCCTTGTGGATCATCAGGCCACCGGAGATTTCCTTCTGGCTGTGCCAGCGGCGGAAATAGTCCGCGCCGTGCAGAGTGTTCAACAGCCAGTGGAAATCCACCGACATCACGTCGCCAATGGCGCCGCTCATGAGCAGGTCCTTGACCTGCGTGCGCGGCGGCGAATAACGGTAGTTGAACAACACGCGCACGTGGCGGTTGTTGCGCTTGCAGGCGTCGACGATGCGCTGCGCCTTCTCCGGCGTCGTGGTCAGCGGCTTTTCGGTGATGCAGTCGCAGCCGGCGTCCAGCGCACGCACGATGTAATCATCGTGAAAGGCGTCGGGGCAGGTGACGATGACGCAGTCGGGCTTCAATTCCTTCAGCATCTTGTCGAAATCGGTGGCGAGATATTTTTTCGGCTTGCCACCGTTGGGCGCGACGAGCTTCGCGGCCACATCGAGGCGGCCCAGGTTTACGTCGCAGATGCCGACGAGCTCGTTGCCTTCGGCAAAGGTCTTGGTGATCGCGTTGAGGTACATGCGCGAACGCGAGCCCAGGCCGACGTTCACGAACTTGCGGCGCGGTGTGGCGCCTGTGGCGATGGCCGAAAGGCCCACGGCCGCGGCTCCGGCGGTCTTGAGCATGGCGCGTCGGTCGAAAGTCAGATCACTCATCTATATGTCCCCCACGTTCGTCGTGACGTACGATCCGATGCGAAGATACCTCAATTTCGATCAACAGCGATCACGGGCGCGCACGCCCAACATCAATTTTCAGCACATACTTTGCCGCCATGTTTCCACTCCGCGTATTCATCTGCCTGCTTACGACTTTGGTAGTGCCGCAGTTTGCGACTGCCGCTCCCATCGACCGGCATGCGCTCGTCACCCGCCACAACCCTACGATCACCGCGGTCGACAAGTCCGCACCCTTCATGGTGGGCAACGGGAATCTGGCGTTCACGGCCGACATCACCGGCCTGCAGACCTTTCCCGAGCAATATTCGACGCTCGTGCCGCTCATGACCCAGGCGCAGTGGGCCTGGCACAGCTTCCCGAATCCGAAAGGCTTCACGCTTGCGCAGGCTGAAGTGCCCATCAAGGTTCGGGGCAAGACGCAGAAGTACCCTTACCTGAGCGACTGGGAGCAGGCAAAGCGGCCCGAGGTGCAGTGGTTGCGCGAGAACCCGCATCGTTTTTCACTGGCGCGGCTCGGCCTGTATCTGGCGAACACCGGCGGCAAGCCGGTGCCGTTCAGCGATCTATCCGCGACCCGCCAGACCCTCGACATGTGGACGGGCCGGCTTTCGAGCAGCTTCGTGTTCGATGGCGTACCGGTGGATGTCGAATCCTCCGTTCATCCGGAGCGCGATCTCATCATCGTTCGCTTGCGCTCGAACC
>DASQJS010000184.1:0-5281 GCA_035630995.1 Steroidobacteraceae bacterium
AACGGCGCTCAGCAATTCGCCGAGCCAGGAGTACTCATGACATTCGAGGAAAACGCCGCGGAGCTCGCCCAGGATGTGCGCTCGCTCGGCTACAACCTCGATTCACTGGTGGCGCAAAAGAAGCTCATCGTCGACTACGTCCATGTCGATCGCAGCGAAATCGAGGAAACCGGCGAATATGACCTCGAGGGTCTGTTCGTGCGGCTCGAACATGCCATCAAGGAAATCGGCGCCAGGCGCGTGATGCTCGACACCGTCGAGACGCTTTTCGGCGGCCTGAAGGACACCGGCATCCTGCGCGCCGAGCTTCGGCGGCTGTTTCGCTGGATGCGCGATCGCGGCATCACCGCCGTCGTCACGGCCGAACGCGGCGAGCAGATGTTCACGCGCCAGGGGCTCGAGGAATACATCTCCGACGCCGTGATCTCGCTCGATCACCGCGTGCACGAACAGATCTCCACTCGCCGCATCCGCGTCGTGAAATACCGTGGCTCCACGCACGGCACGAATGAATATCCGTTTCTCATCGATCGGGACGGCATCACCGTGCTGCCCGTCACCTCGCTGCTGCTCGAGCACGAAGCGCCGAACGAGCGCATTTCGACCGGCCTCAAGTCGCTCGACGACATGCTGGGCGGCAAGGGCTACTTCCGCGCCAGCACGGTACTGCTCTCCGGCACGGCCGGCACGGGCAAGACCACGCTCGCCGCGCAGTTCATCGAGGCCGCCTGCGCGCGTGGCGAGAAGTGCATGTACTTCCTCTTCGAGGAGTCGCCCTCGCAGTTGATACGCAACATGCGTTCGGCCGGCATCGACCTGCAAAAGTGGCTGGACAAGGGCTTGCTCAAGTTCCATGCCGACCGCCCCAATCGTCACGGCCTCGAGACCCACCTGCTGGAGATGCACCATGCCGTTGAAGTGTTCGACCCCGATGTGGTGGTGCTCGACCCGATCACCAATCTCATGGCCGTTGGCACGCAATCCGATGTGCGCGCCATGCTCACGCGAGTCATCGACTACTTCAAGACGCGCGGCGTCACCGCGGTGTTCACCAGCCTCACCTCTTCGACGCAAAGCCTCGAGGCGACCGAGTCCATGATCTCCTCGCTGATGGACACCTGGATCCTCGTGGCCGTCGCGGAAGAAGCGCGCAAGCGTAACCGTTGGATCTACGTGCTCAAGTCACGCGGCATGCCGCATTCCAACGATGTACGCGCGTTCGAGATCACCGACCACGGCGTTGCCATCACGCCTCTCGGCAGGAACGGCTTGGCCGGGAAACCCAAGCCCGCAAGGAAACGGAAATGAATGAAAATTACGCGCTGAAACTGTACGTCGCCGGCCAGACGCCGAAGGCCGTGCGCGCGTTCTCCAATCTTCGCAAGATCTGCGAGGAGCACCTGCAAGGGCGCTACAGCATCGAAGTCGTCGACCTCATCGAGAACCCGGCACTGGGTCGAGGCGACCAGATCCTGGCATTGCCGACACTGGTGCGCCGACTGCCGACCCCAATAAAGAAGATCATCGGCGACCTGTCCAACACTGAACGTGTGCTCGTGGGTCTCGATCTCCGCCCTCGCCGGCCCAGCACGTGAATGAGACCCCACTCCACACCCTGGCCGACCTGGCCGATCAGGCAGAAAGGCAGCCATACGTGCTGCGTCTGTACGTGACCGGCATGACCCCGCGATCCACCCGGGCCATCAGCGCCGTGCGCGCGATTTGCGAGGAATTCCTCGCGGGCCGCTTCGATCTCAAGATCATCGACGTGTACCAGCAACCCGCGTTGATCCGGGACGAACAGATATTCGCAACCCCCACTCTCGTCAGGAAGGGCCCCGAGCCTGAGCGCCGGATGATCGGCGACATGTCGAACCGCGCACGCCTCCTCGCAGGGCTCGGCCTTCTAGAAGTGACCCCTGCATGAACATCGAAGACCTCGACATCGAAGAACTTCGCGCCCGCCTGGTAGAGGCGGAGGGCAACCTGCAAGCCATCATCAGCGGCGGCATCGACGCCCTGTTGCTGGCCGACGAAAACGGCGAGCGGCGCGTATTTACGCTGCGCAGTGCCGACGCACCGTATCGCGCGCTGGTCGAGCGGATGCAGGAGGGCGCGGCGACGCTCTCGATCGGCGGCGACATCGTGTATTGCAACCAGCGTTTCGCCGACCTGGTGCAGATGCCGCTCGAGCAGGTCTTCGGCGCGCCGATCGGAAAATTTCTGCCGGCGGCCGAGGGCGAAATCCTGCGCGCCATGCTCGAACATGGTTCGGGGCGTTACCAGACGCGCCTGGTGCTGGGCGGCCAGGAATCGACCGAGGTGCAGGTGACGTTCTCGAGCATCGTGCTCGACGACGTCGAACATCGCACGCTGATCCTCTCCGACATCAGCTCGCTGGCACGAGCGCAGCGCGAGAACCGTTCGAAGGACGAGTTTCTCGCCATGCTGGCGCATGAGCTGCGCAACCCGCTCGGCGCCATCCAGGGCGCGGTGCACGCGCTCGCCCTGATGAATCAGACCGAGCCCATGGCGTTGCGCGCCACGGGAATCATCAAGCGGCAGGTAGTGCACATGGCTCGGCTGGTGGATGACTTGCTCGATGTCGGCCGCGCGGTCACCGGAAAGATCGTGCTGAAGCGCGTCCCGGTGAATCTCGCGGAGGCTGTCAAGGCTTCGATCTCTGCCCTTGCCTCGGGCAATGCCAGCCACCAGGGCCGCATCGACCTCGTGTCCGAACCCGTGTGGGTGAGTGGCGACCCGGTGAGGCTCGAGCAGATCGTCGGCAATCTCGTGTCCAACGCGCTCAAGTTCACGCGCGGCGAAGGCGTGATCAGCGTGTTCGTCGGGCGCGAAGGTGACGACGCCGTGCTGCGTATTGCCGACCAGGGCATCGGCATTCCCGCCGACATGTTGCCGAAGATCTTCGACCTGTTCGTGCAGGCTCACCACACCATCGATCGCACGCGCGGCGGTCTGGGAATCGGGCTCACGCTGGTACGGCGGCTGGCGGAACTTCACGGTGGTACCGTACACGCCGCCAGCGAAGGCGACGGCCATGGCTCCACGTTCACGGTGCGCATGCCGACGGTTGCCGCGCCGAAGGTGGCGGACGAAGCTGTGGCGGTGACTTCGAACGGCAATGCCAGCAGGCGCGCCTTCGAATCCCGCCACGTGCTGCTCGTGGACGACAACCACGATTCGCGCGAGATGTACCGCGCCGTGCTGCGCGCGCACGGCCACGATGTGTGCGAAGCGCCAGATGGCGAACGCGCGCTGGCGTTGCTGCAGCAGCGCGCGAACGATCACCCGCTCGACATCGCATTCATCGACATCGGTCTGCCCGGTGGCATGGATGGTTATGAGCTCGCGCGCCGGATCCGCAGCCTGCCCACGGGTCGGTATGTGCGGCTCGTTGCGCTCACCGGCTATGGTTTTCCCGAGGACCGCCAGCAATCGAAACAGGCCGGGTTCGCGCGGCACCTCGTGAAGCCCGTCGAACCCGAGGCGTTGCAGCGCGAGCTGAATGCCGTCACCCGCTAGATGGGGATACTCCCCATTTCCAATTTAGCGGTCTCGGCGCAACACCCCGATGGGCGTCGCCCCGTTGTCGGTCATGAAAAATGTGTACACGGAGCTGGGCTGCAACGTGATAGCGCTGCGCGTCAGCACATTCTGCGCTGTCGAGGTGTTCGACACGTCGAACTGCCGGTCGGTGCCCGAGGAGATCTCGATCTCGTCCGACACCTGGCCCGTCAACGTGCCTTCGATGACGGGTGAAAAATCCACCGACAGGGTAATCGGCGCGGCCAGTGTCGACATGCCGTTCAACAAACGCAGCTTGGTGCCGCCGCCCGAAGGCAGCCGGTTGTCGTCATTGACCAGGCTGGTCTGCGGACCAACCGTATTGCTCCACACCAACAACGTGTAGTCGGCACCCGCCGTGAGATTGAGATTCGACACCGGCACGGCAGCGCCATTCACCGAAAGCGACACCGGCACAGACCCGGCATCGAGCAACGTGTAGCGGCTGCCGATCACGCCCGCGGTGGCGGCACTCAGCACCGATTGGCCACCCACCTGGATCGAAGCGTTCGCGCCACTGGCAAGACCCACCGCGCCACGCAGTCGTGCCTTGGTGTTGGTGTACTTGGTGGGCTGGCCTTCTTGCGGCAGGAAGATGGCGTTCGCAAGCATGCCGCCCTGTGTCGAGGTAAGAATGAGCGTGGCAACGCCGCGATCGGCCAGCGTGAAGTTCGGGACATCGAGACGCACATCGGCAGTGTCGCCAACCGCGGTCACGCGCAGGCGAAAGCTGCCACTGTCGGCGATGACCAGGGACAGCGCCGCACCGATGTTCGACAGCACGGGCGTAGTGTCATCGAGGTCCGTGTTCGCTTCAGTCAGGTAGACGTCGAGCGAACCCGCCGAGGACAAGTTGGCCACGCTGAGCTTGCTATCGCCGGCGTCCGCCTCGTCGAGCGTGTCGTCGATGCGCAGCGCGCCGAAGTTGCCCACTTCGCCATAAGCGACATAAGTATTGATGGTGTCTTCGACCAGCTCTTCACCCGCGAACGAGCGCAGCACGCTGCCCGAACCGGTGCGCCGCACCTTTACCGTGTAGTCATCGGGATCGAGCGTGGTGTAGTCGCTAACGGATTCGAGCGCCACAGCTGTCGCCTGGGTCGCGTCGTCATCGTCGTCATCCGAATCCAGATTGGTCATGAGGTCGAGCGCGGTATAACCCGCGCTCAGGTTGAGCAAGCGGATCTTCGGGTCTTCACCACCATCCTCATCACTGCTACCGCAAGCGTTGAGCGCGAGTGCCGCCACGAGACCCAAGGCCAAAGTTGCTCCGTTACGAATTCTCATTCCATTCACTCCATCTATGCGTCAGAACGCGGTGCCGACTGAAAACTGAAAAGGCTCGAGCTCGTCGCCGAACTCGCGGCGGGTCTCGCCCTGGTAACGCAGTGGTACTGCCCAGGAAAATCGGAACAGGCCCATGGGCGACAGCCACTGCACGGCGATGCCGGCCGAACTGCGCAGCTCTCCGAGATCGAAGCGATAGTCGGTGCGGTCGCCGCGCTTGTTGCGGAATTCGGTGTCGCCCAGGTAGAACGACTGCCCAATGTCGTAGAACAGGCTCACGCGCGCCGCGCTTGCGAACTTCGCCGGCAGCGGCACGATGGCTTCGAACTGCGCCGACACACCCGCATCACCGCCGTAAGGATTGCCCAACGAATCGCGCGGCCCGAGCGAGCCGTCGCGGAATCCGCGC
>DASQJS010000185.1:0-10619 GCA_035630995.1 Steroidobacteraceae bacterium
CGGTGACGCCGCCGGGAACGCTGGGTGGGGTGGTATCGGTGACCGGTGGCGGCGGCGGGGGTGGATCTTCGCTCCCGGGGCCGTTGCTGCAGCCTCCGAGCAATACGGCAAGCGCCTGAATTCCCAGGCTCGCTGCGAGCCGCGGCGTAATCCGCACCATACGAGAGACCTCCGAAATTCCCGGGCTTTGCGCCCGTGGGGTTGTTAGCAGCTCAGCACACTCGTGCCGGGCCGCCTAGCTGTCCGGGTTACGCGACAGCAATTTGACCAACTGGGCATCAGTCCAGTTGGTGCCGCTCAGGTTCTCGAGAAAGCCGCAATGCCCGCCATGTGCCGTGGTGACGATGTCCAGGCGCGGCGTGCGCGCCAGCCGCGCGAGATCCCCGGCTTCGATGATGGGATCGTCGAGCGAGGTCAGCACAGTAGCGGGCGCCGCAAGAGTTGTCAGACGATCACCCGTGATCGCATAGCCGGCAAGATAGGCGTCCATGCTCGGGTACTCGGTATGCCTCTGCACCAGCTGGCGGGTCATCTCGCGCAGGCTGCGGGTGCGCAGCAGTTCTTCGAAGTCGTAGAGGTCGGGCCAGGCCTGCTGCTTCTTTGCCAGGGACCGGCTCCACTTGCGCACAAAGTAGGCGTGATACAGCGGCCAGCCACGCTCGAGCGTGGTCATCGTCACTGCAGGGTCGAGAACCGGCGACACCGCGACCACACGTTGCAGCGGCAGGTCGCGCGCCTCGCGATCCGCGGCCACGCGCAGCATGAAATTGCCACCCAGTGAAAAGCCGCCCAGCACCATGGGCATGCCCGCGAACCGGCTCGCGAGCGAGCGTACCGCACCGACCACTTCGGGCAGGCGGCAGGAATGGAACAGGTCACGGTTCAAATGGTGCGTGGCGCCGTGATCGCGCAGGTTGAGCCGCACGACCTCGAAGCCGAGATCGAACATGGTCTGCGAAGCGGACAGGACGTACGTGGAATCGGCGCTTCCCTCCCACCCATGCAACAACACCGCGAGACGTTTGCCGGGATCGCGGCCGCGCCTGGCTGGGCTGGCGTGAAACGCCTGCAGGACCGTGCCGTCACCACATTCGAGCAGCAGCTCTTCGCTCGCCGCGCGCAAGGGGATTGCGCGCCGCTCCACGCGCGCGCGGCGCGGCGGCAGGGTCGAGAGAATGGTCTGGAAATGCCGGCCGCGAAGCCAGCGACGGGGTCGAAACGAAGGGTCGAGGGGGAAGCCGGTCACTGCGCCTGACTGGCTGGCGGCGCTGCAGCGGGAGCCGTGGTCGCGGGCATCGTGGCAGGCGGGACCACCGGTGTGGCGGCTGTGCCCGTGGGCACCAGTTCTACCGTTGGCGTGGCCACGGCCGCGGCATCCGGCGCATCTTCGTCAGGCAATACGACGCTGGGATCAGCCGCGGGTTCGGCGGCAGGTTCGACCGGCAATGGCGCCGGGCTAACTACCGCAGGCCTGGCGCGCAACGCTTCGAGCTCGGCGTAGGCGGCGGACAGATCGGTGCGCAGCGCGGCCATTTCGCCACCCTGGTTCCACCACAGCCAGGTCATGAACGCCGCGCCTGCCGCGGCGATGACGGCCAGCGACCAGCCGAAGATGGCGCCCCACGACCGCCGCTCAGGCATGACGGTGGGCAGGTCGAGGTCCGGTGTCCGCGTTGCCGGAAGCAACGTTGCAAGGTCGCCTTGCAGGCGCTCGGCATGCGCATCGAGCGTGGTGCCGATGAAGCCACGCAGCGCGGCGATTTCCTTCTGCAGGGAGTGATCGAGGGCGGCCCGGATTTCGAGAGTCATCTTTGGCAGCAGCAGCGCGAATTGCTGATCTGCGGCCACGGTGGCCGTTTCGGTGACCGCAGAAGAAGCGACCGCCGGCTGATCCACCTCGATTGCTGATTCGTTGGCCGGGACGAGATTCGGCGCCTGATCCGCTGCGGTGAAAACCGAGCGCTCACGCGTGCGGCGATCCGAGACCAACTGCAGCTGGAACAGCATCTTGGTGACGTCGGCCTGCTTGATCTGCTTGGGCAGCACACCTTCGGCGCCGAGCGCGCGCGCCTGCCCCAGGTACAGATCGCCTTCCTGCGAGGTGTACATGAGGATGGGAATGGCCGCGGTGCGCGGATTGTTCTTGATTGATTGCACGGCCTGGAAGCCGTCCATGCCCGGCATCATGTGATCCATGAAGATCACGTCGGGGCGGTTGCGCGTGAGGTAGTCGATGGCGGCTTCCGCGGATTCGGCCGCGTCCACCATGATTTCGTGGCGTTCGAGAATGCGCGACAGGAATGCGCGTGCGGACTTCGAATCGTCCACAACCAGAGCTCGTTTGGAAGACATCAGCTCTCCTCTCCTTCAAACACATCAACCGGTTTGAGGAAAGTCTAGCGTCAAGAGACGCGCAGTGCGCGCGTGATCCGGATTTTTTTCAGGGGGAGTGGAGAAGTTTTCGAAATCTGTAAATTTTTTCGACTTCTCAGGAGCTGCGCTCCACTCCTAACGGGGTTCCGATGGGACCCCGTTCATCATTTGAAAGACGCTGAGCCGAACTAGCTCGAACTCGTTCGTAGAACGCCAGCAGCCGGCGCGCCATCGCCAGCGAAGCCCACGACTCGGCATGCGCCCGCAATTGCGCGCGGCGCGGCGATTTCGTCTCGAGTTGCAACGCTTCGGCGACGGCGGTCGCAAAGACCTCTTCGTCCTCGGGCACCACGTATGCGCCGCAATCGGCGGTGAGGATGGAGCGCGTACCCAGCTCGGCGATGGATACGACCGGAGTGCCCTGCGCCATGGCCTCCAGAAGCACCAGCCCCTGGGTCTCGGTGCGCGAGGCGAAAACGAACGCGTTGCCCGCCGCGTAACAATCCGGAAGCTCGGTGGCGCGATCCAGGTAGCCGATGAAACGCACATGAGATTCCACGCCGAGCTCGCGTGCCAGCCTGGTGAGATGCGGCAATGCCGGGCCTTCTCCCGCTATGACGAACAATGCATCCGGCCGGCGCGCGCGCAGGCGCGCGAACATGCGCAGCAGAAAGTCGATGTTCTTTTCGAACGCTACGCGCCCCACGTACAGCAGCAGCGGACGGTCGGGCGGCAGATCGAACGACTTGCGGAATCGCGCGCCGTCGCCCTGCAAGAAACTTTCCGCGGGCAGCCCCGTCGGCAGCACTTCGATGGGAGTGATGACGCCATAAGCCAGCAAGGCGTCACGCATCGGTGCGCTGGGCGAGATCAGCTCGGCGACATCGTCGCACTGCGAGAGCGTGAATCGCCGTGCAATCCAGCGGCCGATGCCTCGCGGCAGGATCGGCACGTAGTGATGCAGGTAGTCCTCGAAGAACGTGTGATACGTGGCGACCACGGGCAGGCCGTGCGTGCGCGCGAACCGCGCAGCGGCATAGTGCGCGATGAAGGGCGTATGGATGTGCACCAGGTCGACCCTGGCCGCGAGGGTGGCGTCGAGGACCCGCCGCAGCGGACCGCTCAGAAAGCGGCGATCTTCCGGATCACGCGGTACCGCGCCCGAGGGGACACGAATGATCGATGAGTCCGCATCGTCGGGCGCGCCGGGGTACGACGGTGCGACCAGCATCGTCTCCACGCCGAGCTGCGCCAGGTCGGAGCGAAAGGTGCGGATCGAAGTGGAGACGCCGTTGACCCGGGGGAAATAGACGTCGGAAACGAACAGTACCCGCATCAGAGGAACGAAGCGCCAATCGAGCCCGTGGTCGCGCCTAACAAGGCACCGACCAGCACGTCCGTCGGGTAGTGCAGCCCAAGCACCACTCGCGACGCGGCAATTGCCAGCGCGAGCGGAACCAGCACCACCGAAAGCTCGGGAAATGCCGCGCAGCCCTGCCACGTGAACGCCACGGCATGCAGCGTGTGGCCGGATGGGAAGCTGTATCGATCCAGCGGCGCACCCGCCAGCGAGATGCCCGCATGGCGGATGAAGGGGCGCTCGCGCACAAAGGTGCGCTTGAGGAATTTGTAGATGGCCAGGCCAACGGCGCTGGTCGCCAGCATGATCAGCGCGACTTCGAGGCCTTCAGCTCCATAGAAGAAGGGCAGCGCGACCATGAGGACGTACCAGATGACGCCGTCACCGAGCCGGCTGGCGGTCTTGAAGAACCGTCGGATGCCCGCGTTCGCAACGCCGCGGTTGAGCCTGCGGCAGAGTCGGTACTCCGCCGCGTCGAATCGAGCCAGTAGTGAGCCATGGCTATCCATGGGGTGCACAGTCTGGTGGGAGGACAAGGCGGCGGCATGACGAACTCATGAAGGATTTATTGCTAAGTATCTGAAATCCCTTAGCAGGGCGCCTGTTTGGGCTGTTCGAATGTTGAGCAGTTGCGTCCGACAGCCCGATTTCGGGTGGGCGTTACAATCGCCGCCCATGAATTGGTGCCGGATGGCGCGCCTGGGAAAATCCGGCGCCGCTCTACTCTTATTGTCAGCACTCGCGCCTGCGGTTCACGCAGTCGACACCATCGTGCTCGAGGTCGGCGAGATGAGCGTGGACGGCATTCCAGTGGAGGCCGCCGCTGCGCGCCTGGACCTGCTCTCCGACAAACAAACCCGCGTGACACTCAGCGCGCGCGCGGTTTCGTTGCCCGATCCCGCGGGCAAGCTTACGGACCTCACGCTCGTGTGCAATTCGCCGGTGATCGCCGAGCCGCGTTTCGGCTGCGACGCCGGGCAGCTGACTGGTCGCGGCGGTCCGACTGGCTCCATCGATGCGGCCATGACGGCGATGATGAACACCGACACGGGCGTGACCACCTTCGGCGGACGCGGCCTGAAACTGGCGGGGACGACGGCGTCGTTCGACGGAACTCTCGATGAAAAAGGCTGGCAGGTGAAAGGCCGCACCGGCACGACGACGGTTGAAGCTCTGCGCAAGTTCGCGGCGCCGTGGTTCGAGCTGCCGAAGGACATCACGGGCGACGGAAAGGTTGTGGTCGAAGGCAACGCGGTCGATTCCGGCGCCGGCACGGTGCTGGACACCACGCTGAATCTCGATGCGGTGACCCTGACCAACGAGGCGAGCACCATCGTTACCGACAGTCTCTCCGCCGTCGTGCGCCTGCGCGCGCGCCTCAATGACGCCGACACCGCGCTCGAGCTCAACCTGACCGGAAAACAAGGACAGGTGCTGGTCAATCCGGTGTTGTTTGATTTCGGCAAGAATCCGATGACTTTCGAGTCGCGCGCCAACCTGAAAGGCGACGTGATGGCGGTCGAGTCGCTGCGGCTAGCCCAGAAGGACCTCATCGAACTCACTGGCAAGGGCAGCGTGAACCTGGCCGGCGAAACTCCGCTGGTCAGCGGTGACTTCCAGCTCGCAAAACTCCAGTTCCCTGCCGCTTACACGAGTTACCTGCAGATCACGCTGGCCACCACTCGCGTGCTCAGCGATCTCAAGATGGGCGGTAGTTTGAATGGCGAGTTCACGGTTCGTGACAACGGCATCACGGCGATGCGGATTTCTCCGAAAGACCTGCAGGTCAATGACGAGAAGGACTCCCTGCACCTGACGAAGGTGAACGGGGACGTGTACTGGCGACCCGAAGGTACCGCCAATGCGCCCGCCTCGAAGCTTTCCTGGGCGAGTGGCGGCGCGTACGGATTGTCGGGTGGCGCGGCCTCGTTCGACTTCCTGGCGCAGGGCGCGGGTTTCCACATCACGCACCCCACCAAACTACCCATATTCGACGGCGCGCTCGCCATCGACACGCTGTCACTCGGCAACCTCGACGGCGAAAACATGGAAGTGGCATTCAAGGGAAACGTCGAGCCGATCAGCATGCCGCTGCTGACCAAGGCGTTCGGCTGGCCGGAGTTTTCCGGAACGCTCGCGGCCAGCATTCCCGGCGTCACGCTCAAGGACAATGTGCTCACGTTTCAGGGTAACGTTGAATCGCAGGTGTTCGGCGGGCGTATTGTCGGGAGCAACATACGCATGCAGGATCCGCTCGGCCGATTCCCGCAATTCTTCGCCGACGTGCGCGCGCGTGACCTCGACCTGGGCCTGCTGACGCAAACGTTCGAAGTGGGCAGCATCACCGGAAAGCTCGAGGTCGACGTGCTCGGCCTCGAGTTGTTTGCATGGTCGCCGACCGCTTTCAGTGCCCGGCTTGCCACGCCAAAAGGCGACAAATCGCGGCATCGCATCAGCGCCAAGGCGGTGAGCAGCCTGTCGAACGTGGGCGGCGGCGGTGGCGGCGTGGTGCAGGCGCTGCAGTCCGGCGTGCTGAAATTCTTCGACGAATACAACTACGACAAGCTGGGCATCACCTGCACGCTGGTCGGCGACGTGTGTGAAATGTCGGGCATCGAGCCCGCCGGCGTTGGTTACTACATCGTCAAGGGAGCCGGTTTGCCGCGCATCGATATCATCGGAAGCCAGGGGCGCGTGAACTGGAATCAGCTGCTGTCGTCGATTCCCACGGACTTCAGCACCGCCACGGTGGATTGAGCCAGATCGTCGTGTGGACTCGGCGCCCGTTCGGGCCAATAATCCCGCGCACATTTGACGTAAGGCACGTTCAGGGCGCATTCATCGGCCGCGCCCGATCATGTCCGCGTCCAGGCTTGAGCTTGGAATAAGGAGTTATCAATGCGACGCGTTTTGCCGCTGAAAATTGCACTGGCGAGCCTCTTGGTCGCCGCGTGCGTCACTATCAACGTTTACTTTCCGGCCGCTGCCGCCGACAAAGCTGCCGACCAGGTGATCAACGACATCACCGGCGGGGGCGCAAGGAGCGGCACCACCACTCCGCCACAGTCCAACATGGTGCCTGCATCGTCGCGCGCAGAGCCTAACTTCCTCGTGGCCGCGTTCGGCAACGCCCTGTACGCGCTGGTCCCCACGGCCAATGCGCAGGATGCCGACGCCGCACTGAACGTGAGTTCGCCGGCGGTCACGCGCATCAAGCAGTCCATGGGCGCAAGGTTCGGTGAACTCGAGAAGTTCTTCGCGAGCGGCGCCATCGGCCTCACCAGGGATGGCATGGTCGACGTGCGCGATCTCAACGCGGTGGCGTTGCCGGACCGGGCGACCGTCAAGCGCCTGGTGTCCGAAGACAACGCCGACCGTGCGCAGCTCTATGCCGAAATTGCCAAGGCCAACAACCACCCGGAGTGGGAGGCCGACATCAAGAAGAGCTTTGCGAAACGCTGGATTGCCACCGGCGCCAAGCCCGGCTGGTACTACCAGGGTGACGACGGTTCCTGGAAACAGAAGTAATCTAGTTAGATGACGACGACAGGGCCCGTTCCGCATCGCGGGGCGGGCCTTTCTTTTTTCCGGCGGCGTGCGGTCCTGTTCGGTATCGCCACCATCGCGCTGGTGGTGATCGCGGCAGTCTGGCTGGTCATCGCGCTGCAAAGAATCGTCACGTTTCCCGGCGCGCATCCCTCGGTGCAGCAGCCCGCCGCGCTCGCGGCCGCTGGCGGTGAGGCTGTCTGGTTCGATATCGACGGCGCGCGCGTGGAGGCATGGTTCCTTCCGGCGCAAAGCAGGAAGCTGCCCGTGCCGTTGATGATTCATGCGCATGGCAACGGCGAACTCATCGACATCCAGACCCAATCCGTACAGGCGATCCGTGCGGCCGGCTTTGCCGTGCTGCTGTTGGAATACCCGGGCTACGGGCGTTCGGGGGGCAACCCCTCGGAAGAGACCGTCACCGACACCTGGGTGGCCGCCTACGACTGGGCGAAGAGCGACCCGCGCGTCGACGCCGCGCGTATCGTGGGTTATGGACGCTCGCTGGGCGGAGGCGCCGTCGCGCAACTCGCCGCACGGCGACCGATAGCGGCCCTGGTGCTGGAATCCAGTTTCACCAGCATCGGCGAGCTGGTGCGCGCGGAGGGCATTCCGGGCTGGCTCGTGGTGAATGAGTTCGACACGCGTGCGGTCCTGGCGAAGTATTCTGGCCCCGTGCTCATTCTGCACGGCACTCACGATCAAACTTTTCCCGTCGAGCACGCTCATTCCCTGCGTGCGGCATCGCCACACGCGACGCTGCACCTGCAGGAGTGCGGCCACAACGATTGTCCGCCGCAATGGGAGCTGGTACTCGGTTTCCTCGCGCAGAACGGCGTAATAAGCGAACCAGTATCCGGAGACTCACGATGACTACTTCAACGATTTTCGGCTTGCGCTCGGGGCTGGCGGTTGTCGCGGCCACCTTGCTGCTCACCGGCTGTGGCCTCGCGGAGACAACCGCGGTCGCCGCCACCCAGGCCGAGGCGGCTGCGGAGCAGGCCAAGGAAGGCAAGAAGATGGAAGAGAAAGTGCAGCGCGATATCGCCGCGGCAGATCAAGCCGCAGCCGACGCGCGCGCGAAGGCTGAGGCAGCAAACGAATAGAAATGGGGACATTCCGCCAGTCCTGACGGACCGGCCCTGGCGTGCGCGCCTGAACTGTCAGTACTTGCCACGCATTCGCTACACGGAGACCCGTCCCCATTTCCCAGCGGCGGTGGTAAGAGAACAGGTGCACGGGTGTAGGTCTTCCCACAGCGTGGGGTTACATGCCTCTTTTCCTGGCGAACGAAGTCGCGACGCGTCGGTGCACGATCGAGCGACGGGCGGCCCTGCATGCGATGAGCGAGCGGGCCGGGATACTTTGCTTCGCTAGGCACGAAGCCGTTCCCTGCGACATCAGGACTCTTCGCCTCCTTAGCTCCAACCACCCACAAGATGTCATCGTGTGTGTCGGCGGCCCGCAAACTGGCGGCAAGCAACTAACGAAGGGCCCGGCGAAAAGCGAGTCTCATCGCATGCAGGGCCGCCCGTCGCTCGACCATCCACCAACGAGCCGCGTCCCCTCTTGCCAGCAAACGAGGAATGTCCCCCTTTACTCGCGCATTCCCGTGCCGCGATTCATGAAGATCAGCGCCACCGCGAACAGCACGACCGCTGAGAGCAGCATGATGCCGAAGGCCACGAACACGTTGACGTCGCTGGTACCGAGGAACCCGTATCGGAACGCGTTCACCATGTGCAGGATGGGGTTCGCGTACGACAGATGCCGGGCCCACTCGGGCAGCAGCGAAATGGAGTAGAACACGCCGCCGAAATACGTGAGCGGCGTGAGCACGAATGTCGGAATCCAGTTCACCTGGTCGAAGTTCTTGGCGAATTGCGCATTGATGAAGCCGCCGAGCGAAAACACCACCGACGTCAGGACCACCGCGGCGAGAATGACGAACGCGTGGTGCACGGTGAGCTGCGTGAAGATCAGCGAGACGGCCGTGACCGCGCCCCCGACCAGGAAGCCGCGCACCAGCCCGCCACCGACGTAACCCAGGATGATGATCCAGTTGGGCAGCGGTGCGACCAGCATCTCTTCGACGTGCTTGCCGAATTTCGCGCCGAAGAATGACGACACCACGTTGCCGTAGGAGTTGGTGATGACGGCCATCATGATGAGCCCGGGCGCGATGTACTGCATGTAGGGCACGCCGTCCATGAGCCCCACACGCTGGCCAATCAAACTACCGAAGATGACGAAGTAGAGCGCCGAGGTGACCGCGGACGGCACGATGGTCTGCGCCCAGATGCGGATGATGCGGCCGTATTCGCGGATGATGATGGTCTTGAGGCCTGTCCAGCGCGCCTGCCGGAGGGACCGCACGGAATCCGCGGCGGGCTCTTGCGCAGCAACGTCGTTCATGACGAACTCGCCGCGACGCCCGGCTTGCGCTCCACCAGTTTCATGAATAGCTCTTCGAGCCGGTTGACCTTGTTGCGCATGGAGAGCACGCCGATTCCCTGCTCGGTCAGCCTGGAGAACACTTCATTGAGGCTCTGCTCCTTGGAGACCTCGACCTCTAGCGTGTGCTCGTCGATGAGCTCGAAATCATAACCGGGCAGGATCGGAACGGTGCGCACGGCTTCGCGAAGATTCAGCACGAAGGTTTCCGCCTGCAGCTTGCGCAGCAGCGTCGACATGCGATCACGCTCGGCGATCAGCCCGCCATTGATGATGGCGATGTTGCGGCACAGGGTTTCCGCTTCTTCGAGATAGTGCGTGGTCAGGATGATGGTGGTGCCACGCGCATTGATCTCGCGCAGAAAATCCCACATCGAGCGGCGGATCTCGATGTCGACGCCCGCCGTCGGCTCGTCGAGTATCAGCAGGCGCGGTTCGTGCACCAGCGCGCGCGCGATCATCAGGCGGCGCTTCATGCCGCCGGAGAGGCCGCGCGCGATCTTGTTACGCTTGTCGGAAAGCTGCAGCAACGACAGATATTTCTCGGTGCGTTCGCGGGCCAGCGGCCGCTCGATGCCATAGAAGCCGGCCTGGTTGACCATGATGGTCTGCGGCGTCTCGAACTGATTGAAATTGATTTCCTGCGGCACGATGCCGATGCACGCCTTCGCCGCTTCGAGTTCGCGATCGAGATCGTGACCGAACACGCTGACCGTACCCGCGGATTTGTTCACGAGCGAAGTCAGGATGCCGATGAGCGTCGTCTTGCCGGCGCCGTTAGGCCCTAACAAGGCAAAGAAGTCGCCGGTCTCCACGTCCAGGTCGACGCCCTTGAGCGCCTGTACCCCGTTCTTGTAGGTCTTGGTGAGGCCGCGAATCGAGAGTG
>DASQJS010000186.1:0-3841 GCA_035630995.1 Steroidobacteraceae bacterium
CACGTGGTCGTCAAACACGACACCTATTTCTTCTCGCACGAGCTCTCGGAATTCGATCTCTATCTATTCGGTGAAGGCCGGCACTATGGCCTGTACCACAAGTTCGGTGCGCATCTTCGCGTGCGCGACGGCGTCGCCGGCACTCACTTCGCCGTCTGGGCGCCGAATGCCAGGCGAGTGAGCGTGGTCGGCAGCTTCAACCAGTGGGATGGCCGCAAGCACGCCATGCAGGCGCGCGGTGGCTCGGGTGTCTGGGAGCTGTTCATCCCGGGCGTTGGCGAGGGCGCGGAATACAAGTACGAGATCCGCACCCAGCGCGACTCTCTGCTGCTCAAGTCCGATCCTTTCGGTTTCTTCATGCAGAAGCGGCCCGAGACGGCGTCCGTCGTCGCCTCACTCGATGGCTACGATTGGCACGACGCCGACTGGCTGCGAGATCGCGCGCACCGGGACTGGCGGCGTTCGCCAATCAACGTCTACGAGGTGCACCTGTCCAGCTGGCAGCACTCCTGGGATCGCCAGCCGCCGTTCTTCACGTGGGCGGACGCGGCCGAGCGGCTCATTCCCTACGTCGTCGACATGGGGTACACGCACATCGAACTCATGGGGGTGGCCGAACATCCGTTCGACGGCTCGTGGGGCTACCAGGTGGTGGGCTACTACGCGCCGACCGCGCGCTACGGCACGCCGAAGGAATTCATGGCCTTCGTCGACAAATGCCACCAGGCTGGCATCGGCGTGATCCTCGACTGGGTTCCGGCGCACTTTCCGAAGGACGCGCACGGTCTCGCGGAATTCGACGGATCCGCTCTGTACGAACACGCCGACCCGCGGCTCGGCGAACACAGCGACTGGGGCACGAAGATCTTCAACTACGGCCGCCACGAGGTGAAGAACTTCCTGGTGGCGAATGCGTTGTTCTGGATGGAGCGTTACCACATCGACGGGCTGCGCGTGGACGCCGTGGCGTCCATGTTGTACCTGGACTACAGCCGCAAGGCGGGCGAGTGGCTGCCCAACAAGTATGGCGGCCGCGAGAATCTCGAGGCGCTCGAGTTCCTGCGCGAGTTCAACACCGTGGCGCATCGCGAACATCCGGGTGTGCTGACGATCGCCGAGGAATCCACTTCCTTTCCGGGCGTGTCGCGGCCGGTGCACCTCGGCGGCGTCGGATTCTCGTTCAAGTGGAACATGGGGTGGATGAACGACACCCTGCATTACTTCGAGAAGGACCCCGTCTACCGCCGTCACGAGCACAACAAGATCACGTTCTCGTTCATGTACGCGTGGAGCGAGAACTTCGTGCTGCCGATCTCGCACGACGAAGTGGTGCACGGCAAGAAATCACTGCTCGACAAGATGCCCGGCGACGAGTGGCAGAAGCGCGCCAACTACCGCCTGTTCCTGTCGTACATGACGGCGCACCCGGGTAAAAAACTCATGTTCATGGGCTCGGAGTTCGGCCAGTGGCACGAGTGGCGCGAACACGAGCAGCTCGACTGGCCGCTGCTGCAGAACCCCGTGCACCAGGGCCTGCAGAACCTCAATCGCGAGCTCGCGAAGTTCTACAAGGCTCACCCGCAGCTGCATGCCAGCGACTGCGACGCCGGCGGTTTCCGCTGGAGCGACCTGCACAACGCCGACGAAAGCGTGTTCGCGTTCCTGCGCCAGGAACACGGGTTTCCGCCCATCGCCTGCGTGTTCAATGCCACTCCCGTGCCGCGCGAGGACTACTGGTTAGGCGTGCCGGATGCGGGGCGCTACGAAGTGATATTCGACTCGGATCATCCTGATTTTGGCGGCGCCGGCTTCGCAGGTGTGGCGGGATACGAGGCCATCGCACACGTCGTTCACGGTTTCCCCCACGCGTTGCGGATGCGCCTGCCACCGCTCGGGGCGGTATTCCTGAGGCGCGCCGGCGGATGAAAGAGGGTTCGCCCGATACCCTGGGGGCCACGTTTACCGGCGAGGGCGTGAATTTCGCCGTGCGCTCCCGTGCCGCCACGCGCGTGGATGTGTGCCTGTACGATTCCACCGGAACGCGCGAGACCGCGCGGCTCACGTTGCCGGGCCGTACCGGCCCCGTGCATCACGGCTTCGTCGAACAGGAGCTGGCGCGAGTCGGCACGCTGTACGGCATCCGCGTGCATGGGGTGTACGACCCGCGCGAAGGCTACCGCTTCAATGCCAACAAGCTGCTCATCGACCCGTGGGCGCGAGACATCGTCGGCGACGTGAAGTGGCATCCGTCCATACTCGGTTACGACCCGACTGACGCCGAGGGCACGCGACCGAGCCTCGTCGACAGCGCACCTGCCATGCCGCGATGCCGCGTCATCGATGGCGAGTTCGACTGGGAAGAAGACCGGGCACCCGCGGTGCCCTGGCGCGACAGCCTGATCTACGAGCTGCACGTCAAGGGCTTCACGCAGCTGCATCCGGACGTGCCGCCCGAGTGGCGCGGAAAATATCTGGCCCTCACGGTGCCGGCGGTACTCGACCACCTGAAATCACTGGGCGTGACCGCGGTCGAGCTCATGCCGGTACACGCCTTCACCAGCGAGGGCTTCCTGCACGAACGCGGCCTCACTAACTACTGGGGTTACAACACGGTGTCATGGTTCGCGCCCACCAGCCGTTACGCGGTCAGGGACCCCGTGGTCGAGTTCAAGCAGGCGGTCAAGGCACTGCACAAGGCGGGCATCGAGGTGATCCTCGACGTGGTGTACAACCACACCGCCGATGGTAATCAGCTGGGCCCCACGCTCAACTTCCGCGGCATAGACAACCGCGCGTATTACTTTCACCGTGCCAACGACCGGCGGTTCTACGACGACGTCACCGGCGTCGGCAATACCGTCGCGTGCGATCACCCGATCGTGCAGGCCGATATCCTGTCTTCGTTGCGCTACTTCGCGGAAGATTTCCGCGTCGACGGGTTTCGCTTCGACCTTGCAACCGTGCTCGGACGCGACCGTTCAGGTTTCAATTCCAACTCGCCGTTCTTCGCGATGCTGGCCGCCGACCCGGTGCTCGCCTACGTGAAGCTCATTGCCGAACCCTGGGATGTGGGCCTCGGCGGCTACCAGCTCGGAAATTTCCCGGCGGGGTGGAGCGAATGGAACGATCGCTATCGCGACACCATGCGTTCCTTCTGGCACGGCGGCCGACGCATGCTGGGCGGGTACGCGGAACGCTTCGCGGGTTCTTCAGACTTGTTCCGGCGCAACGGCCGCAAGCCCACCGCCAGCATCAACTTCATCGCCGCGCATGACGGTTTCACGCTGCGCGATACGGTGTCGTACAACGACAAGCACAACGAAGCGAATCTCGAGAACAACCGCGACGGTCACTCCAACAATCACAGCTGGAACTGCGGTGTCGAGGGTCGCACCGACGACGTACATGTCATCGCGCTGCGTCGCCGCCAGGTGCGCAACATGCTGACCACGCTGTTCTTCTCGCAGGGCGTTCCGATGTTGTTGGCCGGCGACGAGCTGTATCGCACGCAGAACGGCAACAACAATGCGTATTGCCAGGACAACGAGACCAGCTGGGTGGATTGGGGCGGGCTCAAGGCCGACGATTCGCTGCTGCAGTTCGTGCGCGCCCTGTCTGCACTGCGCCGCGCGCGCCCGGAGCTGCGTCGCGACACCTTTCTCAAGGGTGCGTTGCAGGCCAGTCACTCGCGCGACATCTGCTGGTGGCATCCTGCCGGCCATGAGATGGCCGACCAGGAGTGGAACAACCCGGACCTGCGTTGTCTGGGTGTCGGTCTCGGGGGCACGGCATCGTCGCCGGACCTCATGCTGTTGCTCAATCCCACGGAGTCAGAGTGCGA
>DASQJS010000187.1:0-9634 GCA_035630995.1 Steroidobacteraceae bacterium
GCACCTGGAATCCAATGAGTCCCCGCCGGCCGAGCCGGGCAAAGGCAGCACCCGGATGCTGATCGAGATCCGGGTCGTCGAAAACAGCTGGTACCTGGACGCCTTCATGATCGGCGCCGGCTACCGCGTAACCATGATGGCCCCGGACAGACTGTTTCCCGTCGGACGCTGGTATCACGCGGCCGCGACCTTTGACGGCCAGTTTTTCCGCTCATTCGTGAACGGAGAGCTGCAGATGGAGATGGCGACACCTTTCACGCCGCAAGGGCCCGGACGCGCCTCAGTGGGCGCGCGAATGAATCAGGTCACCTATTTCAAAGGCGCCATTCACCAGGCGAGATTCACGCACGAGGCGCTGCCGGCAAAGGCATTCAGTCAGCGGCTTCCATAGGAACGGGCCGGATCAAGCCGCCGCGATTCGCATTGGTTTTGGAAACAGCAGAGCCAGCATTACCGCTCCCACGGCAACTGCCGCCGAACCTATGTAAAGCCATGCGTAGGTACCGAAGTGGTCGAACACCCATCCACCCGCCACCGGCCCGAATGACATGCCGAGGCTCGAGAGCATGGTGGCCGCGCCGAACACCGTACCCATGATGCGCTGGCCGAAATAGTCGCGTGCGAGTGACGCGTACAGCGGCATGCCGCCTCCATAGGCGACGCCGAAGATGATCGCGAGCGCGTAGAACTCTTCGAGTTCATTTACCGCGAGGTAGGCTGCGATCGCCATCGCCTGCACAGCGAGAGCAGTGATCAGAATGCGCTTCGCACCGTAGCGATCCGCGAGCACGCCGAGCAGCAGTCGCCCGCCGAGCCCTGCGAGGCCTTCGACGCTGTAGACGCTCACCGCCGCCATCGAACCCAGCCCGCAATACATGGCGTAGCTGACGACGTGGAAGATAGGCCCCGAGTGCGCCGCGCAGCACAGGAAGAACGTGAATCCGAGGATGAGGAATTGCGGAGAAGTCAGTGCCTGGCTGACTGTGATCCCGCGATCATCGATGGCGGTCGCCTGTGCTGACGCCTGGATGACCATCGGCGGCCGCCGCACGAACAGCGCCGCCGGGATCACGACGAGCCACGCGAGCAAGCCGATATCGAACATCGCCGCGCGCCAGCCGTAGTGAGTGATCAACCAGCTGGCCAGGGGCGAGATGGTGAGCGGCGCCATGCCCATGCCGGCCGACACCAGCGACACCGCCAGGTTGCGCCGGGTTTCGAACCAGCCAGTGACCGTGGCGATCATCGGTGCGAAGAACGCGCTTGCCGACAGGCCGACCAGCACCCCATAGGTGAGCTGGAAGCCGATGAGTGTCTTCGCGTGACTCGCGAGCACCAGCGCCAGCCCGAGCAGCCCGGCACCCAGCAGCGTGCAGATGCGCGCACCCCATCGATCGCTCGCCGCACCCCAGCCGAAAGAGCCGAAAGCCATGACGAGGAAGTTGATCGTCATCGCGAAAGAAATTCCGGCGCGCGACCAGCCGGTTTCGGCGGACATCGGCGCCAGGAACACCGCGAGCGAGAACATGGCGCCGATCGAGACGCAGCCCATGAGGCCGCCGAGCGCCACGATGACCCAGCGATATGGAGATTCAGCCACGGAGTTTTTTCTTTCGCGCGGTGGTCTCGGCCGAGATCTTCAGCAACCGCCGGAACGTCGGGCATTCCATGTGGCTCGGCGCGCGGCAGGCAGCGGCGTGTCGCAAGCCATCGCGCATGGCACCGAGCTTGCGAATGGTGAGATCGAGCTCATCCGCCTTTTTCACGAGCATGGGGCGGTCGACCTGAAGGCGGCCGTTGGGCGCGAACATGCGCGCGATCTCGCTGAGCGAAAAACCCGCCGAGCGCCCAAGCGCAATGAGCGCGAGGCGTTCCAAAACGTCGCGGTCGTATTGGCGTCGCAGGCCGCGCCGGCCCACCGATGCGACCAGGCCCTTCTCTTCGTAAAAACGCAGCGTCGAGGCGGGAATACCGGCTCGCCGCGCGACTTCGCCAATGTCCAGATCACGCATCGCTTGACCTCAAGTGGACTTCAAGTGCGACTCTACCAGTCATGAACGAAAACGACATTGTATTGATGCTTCTCACGGGCGCCGGCGCCACGGCCCTGACCGATCTCTGGGCGATATTACGCAGGCGCATTTTCGGGACGCCGCTGCCCAACTTCGGGTTCGTGGGCCGGTGGATCGCATACATGGCGCAAGGCCGATTTCGCCACGATTCCATTGCGGCGGCGCCACCGGTTCGCGCGGAGCGCGCCATCGGCTGGATCACCCACTACGCGACAGGCATGGCATTTGCGCTACTGCTCCCCGCATTCCGCGGCCCGGAGTGGATTCAGCATCCCACGTTGCTGCCTGCGCTGATTGTCGGCGTTGGCACCGTCGCCGCGCCCTACTTCGTCATGCAGCCGGCCATGGGTCTACGGCCCTCAGCCACCGCGCGCCTGCAAAGTCTCATCACGCACGCGGTGTTCGGCCTCGGCCTCTACCTCGCCGGCAAGATAGTTAGTTCGTTATTCACTGGAGGATGAAATGCGTATACCCGCCCGATTCGCGCCCATCGTGTTCGGCGCCCTGCTCTCGGCCATCATGGTGGCCATCGTGTCCGCGTTCGTGCTGGCGAGCACGCAGGGCATTCAAAGCGACTTTGCGCTGCGCTGGCTGCGAAGCTGCGCGCTGACCTGGCCCGTGGCCTTTCCGACGGTGACGCTGCTCGCGCCGTGGGTGCGCCGGGCGGTCAGCGCGATTACGTGACCGAATCACGGCTCATTTAGACGATTCGCGCTCGCTACCTCGCGCTCGGCCTGTTTGAAGCCGTACTCGGGCACGATCTCGCCCTCGCGGTCGGAGATTTCGTCCCATTGCGCGATTACGCGCGCGGCCGCGTCGTCGCCACCACCGACATGGCAGCCATGCGTCAGCGTGACATTGGCGCGCGCGAAGTGTCCCGCGCCCGCGCAGACGATGGCGCGGGTGGGCGCACCTTCGCCGACCAGTGCCAGCAGTGCGGGACTCACGAGCGCCGGGTCGAGCAACCTGAGGCTCGCCTCGGGCAATACCCCGTGCGTCATCTGCGTCGACGCGGTGGGCGCGAGGCAATTGACACGAATGCCGTACTTCTCACCCTCGATGGCCAGTGTGTGCATCAGGCCGACCAGCGCCATCTTCGCGGCGCCGTAGTTAGCCTGTCCGAAGTTTCCGTACAAGCCTGACGACGAGGTAGTCATGACGATGCGACCGTATTTCTGTTCACGCATGTGGTCCCACACCGCCTTGGTGCAGATGGCCGCACCCATCAGGTGGACGTCGACCACGGCGCGAAAATCGTCCAGGCTCATCTTGGCGAAGCTCTTGTCGCGCAGGATGCCGGCGTTGTTGATCAGGATATCCACGCGGCCCCACTCGGCCATCGTGCGCCCAACCATCGAGCCGATCGCAGCCTCATCGGTGACGGAGGCTGCCTGGCAAATCGCCGTGCCGCCAGCCGCCATGATTTCGTTGGCCACGGCCTCTGCCGCCTCGCGAAGGCGATCATTGACGACGATGCGAGCGCCGCTGCGCGCCAGGAACAATGCGTGCTCGCGGCCGAGCCCGCCACCCGCACCGGTGACGATGGCCACGCGCCCCTCGAGTACGCGTTTCAATTCTGCTTCTTGCATATTTCGAGAAAGCCCGCGGCCATGAACGAGGCCATGCGTTCTTTCACCGCGGCGAAATCCTCCGACCGGCATTTGCCGGCCGAGAGCTTGTCGATGCGTCCCGTGCGCGCGAGCGTGAGCATCAGCGCACCGGTGACGAAGTGATAGCCCCAGAAGATGTCCTGCTCGTCGCTGTCGGGCAGCGCTTTCTTCAGCAATTTGATGAGGCGCAACACCACCGGATCGAATTGCGCATCCATGAGCTCGGCGCCCCATTCCGGCGTGTTGGCCACCTGCGCGCCGAGCGCGCCATAATTTTTCCAGCTCTCACCTCCCTCGATATACAGGTCGAGGTCGGTGTCGAGAAACGCGCGTAATGCCCCTTCCACCGTCGGCCGGCCCTGGGCCTCATTCTCATATCGCTCGAGCGCTTCCATCCGCTTCGTGCTGGTGACCACGGCACGCCGCGCGAACACGGCGTCAAACAGCTTCTTCTTGTCGACGAAGTAGTAATTGAGCAGCGTATGGTGTGCACCGACACGCTTCGCGACGTCCTTGAGCGTGACGCCGTACAGGCCGTGCTTGGAGAAAAGGTATTCGGCCGCGTCGAGAATCTGTTCCATTTTCTCGGCGCGCTGCTGCACCTTCGTGGGCCGCCGCCGCGTTTTCTGTTTCTTAGCCACTGCCGCCATATTCCATCCTCAGGCGCACCTTGTCGATCTTACCCGTTGGCGACAGATGCATGCGCGGCACGCGGATGACCTCGTCGGGTATCCACCACGGCGCAACCTTGCCCCGCAGTGGCGCGAGCAAAGCCTCGTCGTTTATGGGGCCGTGGGTCTCGACGACGAGAATCGGGCGCTCACCCCACTTGAGGTGCGTTCGCCCGATCACCGCAGCGAGTGAAACCTCGGGAAGCGCACTAACCACCGCCTCGATTTCCGCGGGGTTGATCCACTCGCCGCCCGACTTGATCAGGTCCTTGGCGCGCCCGGTGATGATCAGGTTGCCGGCAGCATCGATTCGCGCGAGATCACCGGTCGGAAACCAGCCGTCCGCATCCGTCGCCTTCTGCTCTTCGCCGAAGTAGCGTTCGATGACCGATGCGCCACGCACACGCAGATGGCCTTCGACTCCACGCTGCTCGGGAAGAGCTTGCCCGCCGGCGTCGGTGAGCAACAGATCGACGCCCACGGCGGGTCGGCCCGACAAGTGAGCCGATCGCAACAGCGCATCACGCGGCGCTACCGTGCCCGAAGGTGAAAGCTCGGTCATTCCCCAGCTGGTCTGAATGGTGACTCCGAGGCGATGCTCGATGCGCTTCATGAGTGCCGGAGGCAGCGGTGCGCCGCCGACGATGATGCGTTCGAGTGTTGGCAGGTCGATGCCCGTACTCTCGACGTGCTCGACGAGATCCAGCCACACAGTCGCGACACCGACCGCCACCGTCACCGCCTCGCGATTGATCAGTTCTGCAAGGCTGGCTCCATCGGTCTGCCGCCCCGGCAGCACGAGTTTTGCGCCGACGGCGGGCGTCGCAAACGGCAGGCCCCAGGCGTTGGCATGAAACATCGGCACGGCAACCAGCACGCTGTCGCGCGCGGCAATTGCCATTCCATCCACCTGCAGCAGGCGAAGCGTGTGCAGGAAGCTCGACCGGTGCGTGTACGTGACGCCCTTGGGCGCGCCCGTCGTGCCCGAGGTGAAACACAGTCCGCAAGGCGCGGTCTCGTCGAAGCCCGCCCAGAGCACTTCATCCCGCACCCGTTCGATGAGCGGTTCCAGCGCCCAGGCGATGAGTTCTGCATTCGACGTCGCGGCAACCTCCTGCGCGACGTCGATGAGCAGCAAGCGTTCGATGGACGGCGCAGCCGCGGCGATCTTGCGCGCCAGCGGCTCGAGGTCGGCGCTCGTGACCAGCACGCGGGCGCCCGACTGCGCGACCATCGACGCGAGTTGCGCACAGGTGAGGCGCGGATTGAGCGTATGGCAAACGGCGCCCATGCCCATGATCGCGTACCAGACTTCGACATGCGCCTGCGTGTTCCACGCCAGTGTGGCGACGCGATCGCCCATCTGGACATCGAAGCCTGCCAAAACCGCCGACACCTTCCGGCTGCGACGATCGAGCTGGCCATAACCGATGCGATCGACGTGGCCGCCGGCGCGTGCCGTGACCACTTCAGCTTGCGGGTACCACTTGGCGGCGTGCTCCAGGAACTTGTCGAGTGTCAGCGCGAACGGCTGCATTTCGCCGTCGATCATTTGCATGACGCCTCGGCAGCGGGCAGCGGTGGCGAGGCGAGCCCGACATTCCAGTTCCACGGAATGCCGCCCTTCGCGCGGCGGCGGCAAACAACCTGTTCGTTGAGCTCGTACATTCCGGGTAACAGACGCACCTTCGGTCGCGGCGATTCTTCGAAGGCCATGTAGGCTCGTTCGGTTCCGTACGCGGGCCACGCGGGCTGGCCCTTCGCCGTCGGCACACCGGAACGCGCAAACGTCGCCCAGTAGCTCAGCATCGCGTCCGTCAACTGCGTTTCGACTGGCGTCGCCGGCACCTTCGGCCAGTTCGCCGGCGTCTTGTCAGCCGTGCCGAAGACATACGGGATTTCGGCGGCATGAAACGCGTGCAGGTTCTGGCTGTCTGCCGCCGGATAGCCGTGATCGAAGTAATAGAGGAAAGAAGGCACGCCCGCGGCAGTCTGCATTGCGACCAGCCGCTCCGCGGTCCAGCCATACAGCGCGTCGCGCGTCGTCGCGAGCATGCTCTCGGCGAAATCGCCAGACGGATACTGTTTGAGGAAAGGCTCTGCCAGGTCCGCGTAGTTGGCGCGGATCCGCGCTTCATAAGCAGCCGCATCCGCCGGCGCTGGCGGCATCAGGAATCGCAGCGAGCGGATTTCCCCGCTGTTGAAACCCGCGAGAATCGGGATCTTCGGCTGTTCGCCGCGATCGAACAGCTCGACTACCTGGCGCGGCAGAACGCGGCCATCGACGACGAAGAAGGGGAAGAAGCCCGCGCTCGCGGCGGCGTCGGTGATCGCGACCGCATCCATGGACCGCAGTCCCGGAAGGTCGCCCGCGCCCACCTTCTCTCCCAACCAGGGACCCACGGGCTCGGCGGCGACACCGCCGAAGTTGGCGGTCCTGAGTTCCGGCGCGGAGATCATGTAGGCACTTTGCGCAACCGCTTTGGCAAACAACCCGCGCGCTTCGGGCGTGGCCATGAGGTACATCACGCTCAAGCCGCCCGCGGACTCGCCGGCAATGGTGACGTTCGACGCATCGCCACCGAAGGCCGCGATATTGCGGCTCACCCAGCGCAGCGCCGCGATCTGGTCGAGCAGTCCGTAGTTACCCGACACGTTGCGCCGCGATTCCGCGCTCAAGGCGGGATGCGCGAGAAAGCCGAGTACGCCCATGCGGTAGTTGATCGTCACGACGACGATACCCTGTGAGGCGAGTCGCGCACCGTCGTACAGTTTGTCGCTGCCCGCGCCCGACGTGAGCGCGCCTCCATGAATCCACACGAACACTGGCGCCTTCTGCGCGTTCACCGGCGCCCAGATGTTGAGCGACAGGCAGTCTTCGCTCATTGCCGGCAGTTCCCAGGTGTAGATGCTGCCGGGCCGCGGCTTCGGCTGAACGCATACCGGGCCGAACTTCGTGGCATCCCGCGTGCCTTTCCACTTTGCGGCCGGCAGCGGCGGCTTCCAGCGCATCGCTCCCGTGGGCGCGAGCGCGTATGGGATGCCTCTGAAGATGTGCAGGCCACCGGCCGTTTCTCCCTGCATTTTGCCTGCGGGTGCTGCGACGACGGGTGGTGCATCGGCGCCTGCCGATGAGAACAGGCACAACGCGACGAACAAAAACGCAATTCGGGTCACGGGATGTCTCCGCCTGGCGCTTCGCGCTTCAACGCTCGCGCCAGCCACAGGAACGACAGCACGGCGATGATGTAGAAGGGAACCAGAGTATAGAAAGCCATCTGCAGAGAATGGTCCGGGTGAGTGGGCCGGAAGTAGTCGCTGACGGCGCCGAGGAACGTGGGCCCGAGACCCAGACCGATCAGGTTCATCACCAGCAGCAGCAGCGCCCCGGCGAGCACGCGCTCGTGTGGCTGCACCTGCTCCTGCACCAGCGCAACGGCCGGCGAAAGATAGAAATAGTTGAGGAAGGTGGGCACGGCCAGGAACGCCAGCGCCAGCGGCCAGCCGGGCGCCCGGACAAAGCCGATGAAGGCTGGAATGGCGAGCGCCAGCGCGATGGCTGGTAGATAGGCGTACGCGGTCCTGGAGCGCGGCGCGAATCGATCGATCAGGCGCCCGGAGGTGTACATGCCGGCGCCGATCGCAATTCCGACGACCAGCGCGTAGTAGACGGCCACATCCTGGAGCGTCATGCCCTTTTCGCGCATCAGGAACAACACGGTGAAGTTGAGCAGCGCGTAGGTGACGAATTGCGTCGCACCGGTCGCCAGCGAGACGCGCAGCAGCACCGGGTTCGAGAAGAACATACGGCAGGTCGGCCAGAACGCCGCTTTCGCGGACACTCCCGATACACCGCCGGCGCGCGGCACGTCGAGACCGCCCCGCACGGGTTCACGCACCACCAGCAATACGACCAGCGCGGCGACGATGCCCACCGTGCCGAGACAGATGAAAGCCGAACGCCAGCTATAGGTGGCCGCGATCGACGCGCCGAACGCGACTCCGAGAGCGAGGCCGATCGGCGGGCCCAGGTTGAAGAGGCTGAGCGCCGTGCCCCGTGTGCCTGGAGGGAAGTAGTCGGAAATGATGGCGTACGACGGCGGCACACCCCCGGCCTCGCCCACGCCCACGGACATGCGCGCGGCCACCAGTTGTGGATAGTTAGTGGTCATGCCGCACGCGACCGTCGCCGCGCTCCACAGTGCGCAGGCGAAGCTCAACACGCGCACCCGATTGGTCCGGTCCGCGAACCAGCCCACCGGGATCGCCAGCACGCAATAGAACAGCGCGAAGTAGAGCCCGCTGATCCGGCCGAGCTGACCATCGGTGACGCCGAGGTCGTCCTGGATCGGCTTCGCCAGGATGGACAACAGCTGCCGATCCAGGAAGTTGAGGACATAGACGAAACACAAGATCCCCAACGCCGTCCACGCGCGCGCATCCGGCCGCGCGCGAAGCGCTGCCACATGAAGCGGCGTTGGGGACTTCGCTTCGGCGTCCATTGTCAGAACGCTTTGGTGACCCGCAGACCATAAAACATCGGTGCGCCAGCGAATCGCAGTCCCGAATTGACGGCGCCTACATAGTGCTGGTCGGTGAGGTTCGAGCCGAACAGCGTCGTGAAGAAGTCGCCGTGCTTCCAGGTGATCTGCGCGTTCACGATGTTGCGCGCCTCGACCAGGTCACCGCGGGCTTCGTTCTGGAACAGAGTCGCCCATTGTTCGGACACATGCCCATAGTTGAAGCGCGGTGTGATCTGGTCGCCGTTGCCCAGGCTGAATGCGTACTGCATCCCGAGGTTGAACGTGAAGTCCGGCGCATACGTCTGATCGTGCCCGGCGAGATTGATGCAGGCGGCGCTTGCCGGCCCGGTCTCCGGATCGCACGCGCCGAAGCTCGGCACCCGAGGATCGACCGCATAAAACTCGCCCAGGCTGCTCTGCAGCCAGCCCACGCCGGCGTCGAGCGTGAAGGCTCCGAACACCGCTTCCAGCTGCGCCTCGGCGCCGTAGATTTCCGTGGTGCTAGGATTGTTGAGCTCGAAACCGAACACCGGGATGTCCGGATATCCCACCGTCACCTGGAAATTGTCGTAGTCGTTGTAGAAGGCATCGAGTTGCAGCCGCAACCTGCCGTCCATCCAGCCCGACTTCCAGCCGATCTCGTAGTTAGTGACCTCTTCCTCGTCGAAGGGCGGCGGCGGCCCGAGCCCGACCGGGACGTTGAGTCCACCAGGCCGGTAACCCGTGGCGACGAACGCGTACACGAAGTGGTGCGGATT
>DASQJS010000188.1:0-2028 GCA_035630995.1 Steroidobacteraceae bacterium
CCTGTTCAACCCGGAATCGATCCACCGCCTGCAGAAGTCGGTGCGCACGGGGTCGTATTCCACGTACAAGAGCTACGCCGAGCTCATCGACGATCGCGCGAAGAATCTATCTACCCTGCGCGGCCTGCTCGATTTCAAGCAGGGCGAATCGATATCGATCGACGAAGTGGAATCCGTCGAAAGCATCATGAAGCGCTTCAAGACCGGCGCCATGAGTTACGGCTCCATTTCGAAGGAAGCGCACGAGACGCTCGCCATCGCCATGAACCGCGTGGGCGGCAAGAGCAACACGGGCGAGGGTGGCGAAGACCCGGATCGCTACGTGCCGATGGAAAACGGCGACTCGAAGAACTCGGCCATCAAGCAGGTGGCGTCGGGCCGCTTCGGCGTGACCAGCCACTACCTGGTCAACGCGAAAGAGCTGCAGATCAAGATGGCGCAGGGCGCCAAGCCCGGCGAAGGCGGGCAGCTGCCCGGCACGAAGGTATATCCGTGGATCGCAAAGACGCGGCACACCACCGCCGGCGTCGGGCTCATCTCGCCGCCGCCACATCACGACATCTATTCCATCGAAGACCTGGCCGAGCTCATCCACGATCTCAAGAACGCGAATCGCGAAGCTCGTATCAGCGTGAAGCTGGTCGCCGAAGTGGGCGTCGGCACCATCGCGGCCGGCGTCGCCAAGGCGCATGCGGACGTGGTGCTCATCTCAGGACATGACGGTGGCACCGGCGCATCGCCGCTCACCTCGTTGACGCACGCCGGCTTGCCGTGGGAGCTGGGCCTCGCCGAGACGCACCAGACGCTGGTGATCAACAATCTGAGATCCCGCATCGTCGTCGAGACCGACGGACAGCTGAAGACCGGCCGCGACGTGGCCATCGCTGCCTTGTTGGGTGCCGAGGAGTTCGGCTTCGCCACCGCGCCGCTGGTGGCCGTGGGCTGCATCATGATGCGCGTGTGCCACCTCAACACCTGCCCTGCGGGTGTGGCCACGCAGGATCCGCGCCTGCGCGCGAGGTTCGAGGGCAAGCCCGAGCACGCCGTGAATTTCATGAAGTTCATCGCGCAGCATCTGCGCGAAATCATGGCGCAGCTCGGCTTCCGCAAGCTCGAAGACATGGTCGGCCGCGTCGACATGCTCGAGCCGCGCGCCGCCATCGACCACTGGAAGGCCAAGGGCTTCGACTTCAGCAACATTCTCTACGCGCCGGACGCCGGCCCCGAGATCGGCCGCTTCAGGCAGATCGGCCAGGATCACGGCATCGACAAGTCGCTCGACGTCACCACGTTGTTAGGCCTGTGCGAGCCCGCGATCGCGCGTGGCGAGAAGGTGTCGGCCGAGCTGCCGGTGCGCAACGTCAACCGCGTGGTGGGCACCATCACCGGCAGCGCCGTCACGAAGAAGTGGGGCGCCGAGGGTCTGCCCGAGGACACCATCAGCATCAAGTTCAAGGGCTCCGCGGGCCAGAGTTTTGGCGCGTTCATGCCCAACGGCATGAGCTTCGCGCTCGAGGGCGACGCCAACGACTACTTCGGCAAGGGGCTGTCGGGCGGAAAACTCGCGGTGTTTCCGTCGCCGCTGGCCACGTTCCCGTCCGAGCAGAACATGATCGTCGGCAACGTCGCGCTGTACGGCGCCACCAAGGGTGAAGTGTTCGTGCGCGGCATGGCCGGCGAGCGCTTCGCGGTGCGCAATTCCGGCGTGGACACGGTGGTCGAGGCCGTGGGCGACCATGGCTGCGAATACATGACGGGCGGACGCGTCGTGGTGCTGGGTCCCACGGGCCGCAACTTCGCGGCGGGCATGTCGGGCGGCATCGCCTATCTGCTCGACGAAAACAACGAATCCGGCGCGCGCATCAACCCGCAGATGGTGGACGTGGAACGTGTCGAAGATCCGAAGGAAGCCGCCGACCTGCGTGCGCTCATCGAGAAACATGTGCAGTACACCGGCAGTGAACACGGCAAGAGCATTCTCGCGGCCTGGGAAACCAAGCTGCCGAAGTTCGTGCGCGTGATCCCGAA
>DASQJS010000189.1:0-6949 GCA_035630995.1 Steroidobacteraceae bacterium
TCCAAGAACCCTGTGGTCAAGCGCTTCTTTTCCGGCCAGAAGCACGTGGAGGCGCTGATCATCACCGAGGTGCTGCAGGCCAAGTCCATAGGCGTCGTCGGCAAGCGAGACGCGGGCGTCGAGGTCGCCGTCGACGTGCCCAGCATCCAGCAGATGGTGGGTGCGAAGGTAGGCGTCACGGTGGGCACGTCATCCCAGAGCGAGGTCGTCTACGAAGGACAGAAACTCCTCACCTTCGGCTTCAAGGCCTTCAGCATCGGCATGGAGAACGGCGAGTGGAACATCAAAGGCGTCGAGCCGGATGCGGAACATGCGTTCGCCATCGGCCAGGGGCTCACAAGCGTCGTGAACAAGGACGAACTCGTGGACATTGATTTCGGAACTGCAAAACCCAAGGCGAAGGTGAAGGCGAAGGCCAAAGCCAAGTCCAAGTCCAAGTCCAAGGAGAGTGCACATGGGCGTAGAAACAATTCCCGGAAGCCAGGCAAAGTACGCGCTGATCAGCTACGACAAAAGCGGAAGCGAGCGCGAGCCAAATAGCGCACAACCGACCAGCGCCGTAGTCCTCGAGCGTGCGGCGAACACGCCGGTTACCGATGTCTTCTTCTTCTGCCATGGGTGGAAGGGCGACGTACCGGCGGCGAAGGATCAATACAACCGGTGGATGGGCGCGCTCATGGCGTCGCCCGATCTGGCGCGGGCGTCGCAGATATTCCCCAACTTCTCGCCGATGCTGGTGGGGCTGCATTGGCCCAGTCAGCCGTGGGGCGATGAAGATGTTGGTGAGAGCGGCAATTCGTTCGGACCCTCGGCGGCGGGCAAATCCCCGTCAGATCTCCTGGCTCATCTCACCAGCATCCTTGGTGACACGGAGCAAATCGTTGCGCCACTGAAGGTCATCATCGAGGGAGCACGCCGCAATGCGGGCGCCTCAACTCTGCCGCCCGAGGTGCGCAAGGCATACAAGGATCTCAATGACGCGCTCGGCCTGGGATCACAGGGAGTGGGCGGTCCGCCGGATGCGGACCGCGAAGGGTTTGATCCGGACGAGACAGCCGACGAAGGCGCGAGCAGCTTCGGCGATTTCAACCTGAATGGATTGTTGGGGCCGTTACGCCAGCTTTCCTACTGGACGATGAAAAAGCGCGCTCGCTCGATAGGCGAAGGCGGCATTCACAAGTTCCTCGTCGAGCTGCAGAAGGCGACCGCCACCAAGGGCACGCGCATTCACCTCATGGGACACAGTTTCGGCACCATCGTCGTCTCGAGCATGATAGGCGGACCCGATGCGCAGGCGTCGCTGCCACGTCCCATCGACTCGGTGACCCTTGTGCAAGGTGCAGTGTCGTTGTGGTGTTATGCGAACGACATTCCGATGAAGCGCGGCACGAAGGGATACTTCAACAGGATCATCAAGGACGGCAAAGTGCGCGGCCCGATGAGCATCACGCAGTCGAAGTTCGACAAGGCCGTGGGCAAGCTCTATCCATTCGCGAGCCGCATCAACGGTTCCGCCGCGTTCGACGTTGCGACCTTTCCCGAATACGGCGCCATTGGCGCATTCGGAATCCAGGGCGTGCCACAGAACGCGCTCACGATGCTCGAGGCCGACAAGCCGTACTCGCTCGCGAAAGGGCAGATATACAACGTCGAATCGTCGAAGTTCATCTGCAAAGGTAACGGCCTGAGTGGTGCGCACAGCGATATCGCGGGTCCGCAGGTCGCGCACCTGATCTGGGAAACCGCGCTCGCATCGAAGTGAGGGACGCGCGATGAGCGCAGAAGACGAAACGCTGTCATTCGGCATCGAGGCGTCCACGGGACGGCCTCTCAACACGCTCACCGATGACGTCATCAGGCAGATGCTCGGCGGCGAGACTGCGGGCGTGCTCGATCTCGCGCTGAAGGCGCGCAACGACGAGCTCTCGGCAGGCGGCAGAGCTTACGGATTGGCTCCCGGTGAAGAGATAGTGGATCCCAATGACCTCAGCATCTCGGGCTGGGGAATCCTCTTCGGCCCGAACGTCAGCCAGAAGATCAAGGACGCGTTGGCGCCACTCATCGAGCGGCGCAAACAGGAATGCGGTGCGCTGTTCAAGGTTTTCGATGCGGACGGCGTACGCAAGGACGAGACGGTGTACGACTGGCTCAAGCGTCGCAAGGTGAGCCTGAACCCCGTCGTGCCCGACGCCGGCGTGCCTTACTACCTGCTCATCGTCGCATCACCGCAGGACGTGAGTTTCGAGTTCCAGTACTCGCTCGATCTCTACTGGGCCTGCGGCCGGTTATGGTTCGACACCGCCGAAGAATTCCGCCGCTACGCCGAAAGCGTGGTGAAGTACGAGACCGATGCAAAACCGCCCACCACGCGTCAGCTCGCGTTGTTCGCGCCCGAACATGACTTCGACAATCCGACGCAGCTGTTCACGCGCCAGGTAGCCGAACCGCTGTGCGGACGGCAGACGACGAAGCCGGCACTGGGGGCGGCGCTCAAGTACAAGCTGCGCGAATTCCTGGGCGCCAACGCCACGAAGGACAACCTGGCCAACATCCTGCGCGGCAAGATCGACGGCGGGAAGCCGGCGCTGCTCTTCAGTGGTGGGCACGGAATGCAGTTCGATAACGGCCATCCGGATCAACTCGACACGCAGGGCGCGTTGGTGTGCCAGGACTGGGCTGGTTACGGCGCCATCACGGACGATCACTGGTTCGCGGCGAAGCACGTACCGGCCGATGCGAACGTGCACGGCCTCATGCATTTCATGTTCGCGTGCCATGGCGGAGGTGTGCCGCGGCTCGACAATTTCGATCGCCTGAACAACGCCCCTCGCGAGATTGCACCGCGCGCATTCTTCTCGAAGCTGCCGCAGGCGCTCCTGGCCCACAAGAATGGCGGCGCGCTCGCCGTGCTCGCGCACATGGAGCGCGCCTGGGCCTACGGCTTCCAGGGTGACGGTGGCTTCCCGCAGATCCAGGGATTTCGCGGAGTTCTTGCGGGCCTGCTGCGCGGCGATCGAATCGGTCAGGCGACCGATACGTTCAATGTAGGCTGGGCCGCGGTGGGCACGCGCCTGACTGAAGCGCAGGAGGACCTCAAGCGCGATGCGACTCTGCCCGTCGCGCCCATCCGCAAGTTGTGGATCCAGCGCGACGACGCGCGCAACTTCATGGTGTTCGGGGATCCGGCGGTGCGGTTGAGGCAGCAGGAGATGCCGCCTTTGGCTCAGTGAGGAGTTTGCGCAGTTCGAGACCCTGGTTCGAACACGACGTCAGTTGCGCGTCGAGTTGCTGGTCGAGTTCCGCCTGCGTGGCAACGGGTTTCCCCTGGCTGCGAAATTGCCCGGTGCCCTTGCGCATGGCCTGCGCCACCAGAAGCTGGAACGCGTTGTCCTTCTGGTTGGCAATCGGCTCTTCGTGCAGGAGTTGGGCCGCGGCGAACAGGTAGCGTGGATCGCTCGCATCGAATTGGCGCAACTGGAGTGCCTGACCCTGTCCGGCGTAGGCGCGCATCTGCTTCACCACGCCCGATGGCGGCAGCGAGATCACCTCGGTGAGATTCGCACCGTGGTAGGGGCGCGCCAGGATGATATCGACGACCGCGTCCATTTCAGCCGCCACGTCGTCCATGATCTTTTTCGGCGGAAAACTCTTCTCCCAGGCGCCGCGCAAGCGAAGTGCTTCATCTCCATAGCCGGAGAGCGAAAGTGCGCGCAGGATGATTTGCACACGCAACGCGTGTGTCGGATGAGCGCCACCAAGCCGGCGTTCGTTTTGAACTTCCTTTGCATTGGTAGCGAGCAGATCGAGCATGGCGCCGGCGAATGCCGGACCCATCGCGAGGCAGCCGTAGATGTCTGCGAACATTTCCGCCGCCCAGCTTTTCCAGGTCGCGGCGAACTTGAGATTGGCCGCGTCGAGTCGTGCGAGGATTTGCGCGCGGATGTCGAACTCGTTGTCCACGACATGGCCCACCTCATGCGCAATGATGTTCGCTCCCGGCAGATGGAAGGCCTGGTACCAGGGCAGGCTCACCAGCGGAAAGGGCAGGCGCTTCAACACCTGCTGGAACTCATCGCTGCTCAACGCTGGGACGCCGGCGGAAGTGACCCGAATTTCGTTCTGGAAATTCGTGTCACGCGATTGCACGAACGGACTCCAGGTCGCCGACAGGAACACGAGCGGAGGTTCTTTATCCACGCCAGGCGCGAACTTGCGCAGGGCCGGCTCGTAGCAGGCCCAGGCAACATCGTCGCAGGCAGCGAGGTAATCGCGAAACGTATCGTTCTGGCGCAACACGTACTTTGAACGGAAAACCTCCCAGATCGAATGCGCGGCCAGCAGTTCGTTTTCCCATTCGATGCCGTTGACGAATACGGATTCGTCCTCGGCCTGTTGGGCAAGCGCCTTGCTCGTAGAAGCGAGCATGCCGGTGAGCGTGGCGTCCAGCAGGCGTATCTGCTTGAAGTGGCGTCGCAGCGGGAGAGAGTCCTGGGTGAGCTTGCGCCAGTCATCGAGCTCGTTGCGCAGGCTCGTGAGCTTCGCGCGTAGCTCCGCGAGGCGCCGCACATGGGCCGGACGAATCACGAAGCGAACACGCCCGCGTGTGCGTCGTGAGCCCAGAGGGCAGGCGCGAGGCGGGGCAGCGCGCTCAACAGGTCGCCAACATTGTTCGTCGGACAGTCGCGTAACGCGCGAATGACGCCGAACGCACCGCCGGCCAACAGGCCATCGATCATGGCTCGCGAGAGTTCGAAGCGTTCGTATTCGGATGCGAGGCCGGTACCAACCAGCGCGCACATGGGCGCGAACTGGAACACCTGATTTGCGAATTGATTTCGCAGCAACAGCATGCGGATCGTTTCGGTGAGATTCGAAGAGGCCGCGATGTCCAGGACCAGCGTCAGCGGCTCCGGCGCCGACTGCAGCGTGCGGCCGAGACGCGTGGTGCTCCACACGAGCTCGCGACGCTCTGAGGCGACGGACGCGCTCTGGGCATACTTCGTTAAGGCGCCATGACGCGCGCCGCGCTCGTCGGCGCGCGACTCGGTGCTTTCGAAGTCGAGGAAAATGCCACCCTGCAATTCGCGCATGGCCGCATTGATATGCACGATGGTGGGCCGTGTGCGCTGCAGGGTTTCGATCAGCATCTCCGGGGTCGGATCGAACAGCACATGGAAGTCGGGTGCGCCATTGCGGACGGTGTACAGCGATTCGAGCGAGCCGCCGGAGGCGGATTCGAGACTGATGTCGCCTGAACCCTGGCGCGGGCGCACCAGCAACACCCTATCTACCCGACTCCCACGCGGCATCGCGGGCGCACGCGCGTGTGCGTTCTTGCGCCAGTAGCGCCCGCAGCGGCCGATGAAAGGCGCGAGTTCCCATGGCAGGCTTGCGGCCTGCGGCGCCACCTCGAAGGCGAGCGTGGCGGGCACCGAGCCCACATCACGCTCAAGGCGATCCGATAACTGGTCGGCGAGCTCGTGCCAACGTCCGAGCAGGATGTCGATAGCATTCTCATTCGAGTTCAACGCCTCCCTGGCGAGATCGGGGAGGCCGCCAGTCCCTATCTGGATCTCCGCTTCCACCCTGGAATCCGAAGGCAGCGATTCGCTCACGGGCTCGGGCGTCGACAAGCTACCGTGTGGGCGTTCATTCGGCACACCGAAGCTGGGCGGCTCGGACATCTTGAGCGGAGCGCCGGGAGGTGAGAGCGGCGCTGACGGCATCGGAGCAGCCATTCGCGGCGGAGCTTCAGGGGCTTCCGGCGGTTCGGCGCCCGCCATCTGCGGCTGCGGCGCGAACGGCTGCCACTCCTCGATGATCCGCCGCGCCATCACCGAGTCGCCCATGGACTCGAAGCGTTCCGCGGTTTGTTCGGCGTGAGACCCTGGCGGCCGGTGTTCGAGGGAATAGAACTGCACTTCCTCGATGCGCGACAGCCACAACGGCTGCATTTGCCCGGCGAGTGCCGCGAAGGGCGCACCCTGTTGGGCAACGGTCTCGGCCTCCGCGAAATCCCCGGCGCGCACCGCTTCGAGCGCACTCTCCACTTGCAAGCCATCCCACCAGGCGTTCAACAGCCCTTCCGCACTGGAAATTACGAGGGACATCGGTTTGAGCAGGCTGCGGTAGTCGGTCGATTCTCCCAACTGGCGCAACGCCTGCTGGATCAGCCAGTGACAGAAGAAAAAGTTGTTTGCGTCCTTCGCGGCGGGCTCGACGAGAAATCCGCGCAGCACCGCGGCCGCGCAGTCCGGCTCACCCATGAGCCGGAACATGTGCGCGCGACCCAGGCACTCATGGATCGAAGAGTCCGGCGCGTCGAGCTCGAACAATTCCTGGAGGCGTTGTCGAACCTTTGGCGTCAGGTTCAATGAAGCTTCGCTGTATCCACACGGGTCCAGAAGTTTCATGCGCGCCGACCTGGGCTCGACGGCCTGCACAGCGGCGAGCAGTTCCAGGTGGCGGCGTTCCTGGGTCTCGAGACCAAAACAGAGCTCGAACATCGCCACGCGTGCGCGCAGTCGCGGATGTTGTCCTGCGCAGCGGCGGCGCAGCTCAGGCATCAGCTCGCGAGCCGTGTCCAGGTTCCCGCCACGATATGCGGCGTACGCCCGGAGCAGCTGGAATTCCACGTAGAGTTCGCCGTCCCGCGCGCCGCGAAGTTGCGCCGCGCCTTCCACAAGCGACAACGCATCGTGAATGTTCGCCAGGTCCAGCGCCGTCAGCTGGGCCGCGAGCAGTGTGCTGCGGGCCGCGCCATCGGCCGAGCCCGCTTCATCAAAGACCACGCCGGCGCGCTCGAAACAGTCGAAGGCGTCGGTATAGGCAAGTAGATGTTTGTGCGCGACTCCCTGCAGCGCATGGAAATCCGCTCGCAAGCCCTCGGAGTCGGTCTGATCGGCCACGCCGGCCAGACCTTCGCGTGCCAAGGTGATCACCTTCAACA
>DASQJS010000190.1:0-2319 GCA_035630995.1 Steroidobacteraceae bacterium
TACGCCGCCTGGCCACTGTTGCCACGCATGCTTCCGAAAAAGATGCCGAACATCACATAGAAGAGAATCGGAAATAATAGCGTCGGCACGGCGAAAGCCGGCGTGCGCAGTGACTTGATGAACTCGAAGCGCATCTCGCCGAGGTACGCGGCCCACAGGCGCGAGCCTGACATGTTGCTGACGGCGTTCATGCAGCCTCCTTCTTGGAGTCGTTGGTGAGCTCGGTGAACGCTTCGGCGAGCCCGGCGCGTTTGACGTCGATGTCGGAAAGTTGGGGATCCTCGCGGAACAGGTGCATGAGCAACGCTTCGGCGTCGCGGGTGGTGATCTTCAGGCGGTCACGCTCCAATTCCACCTGGACGACCTCGGGCCACGTGCTCACGGTGTCGGCGGTGAGTCGGGTCACGCAGCTCACCTGTTTGCGCGTCACATGCGCGCGGATTTCGTTGACGCTGCCTCCGGCGATGAGCCGGCCCCGCGCCATGACGGCGACCCGATCGGCGAGCGCCTCGGCTTCTTCGAGATAGTGCGTGGTGAGCACGATGGAGCAGCCTTCATGCTTGAGCTCGCGCACCACTTTCCAGAGCGCCTCGCGCGCCTGGACGTCGAGACCCACGGTGGGTTCATCGAGGAACAGCAATTCGGGACGGCCGCAGATCGCCAGCGCAAACTGCACCTGGCGCCTCTGGCCGCCGGACAGCTTGCCGTAGGGACGCTGCGCCAGGCTCTCGAGCGACATTCGCTTGATCACCGCGTCGATGTCATAGGGCGTGGGGTAATAACTTGCGACCTGCTCGAGCAGCTCGCGCGGATGCATCACGCCGGGCAACATCACTTCCTGCATCATCACGCCAATGCGGCGGCGGCCCTCGATTTCCTGCGGCTGATGGCCAAACAACTCCGCCGAACCTTCATCGGCACCCTGCAGGCCCAGCAGGATGGAGATGGCGGTGGATTTGCCGGCACCGTTCGGGCCGAGCACCGCGAGCAGCTCGCCGCGGTTCACCGCGAGATCGAAGCCATCGAGTGCCTGGATCTTTCCGAAGCGCTTGCGTACGCCCTTGAGGCTTGCGAGTGCGGTTTGCGTCATGTCCCCTCCATTGAGCAGATCATGGCGCGCCGGGAGCGCGAAGCTAAGTCGTCCCTGTCAGCCGGCCCCGGTGACAACTGTCATGTGTCGAGATCGTCATTTTTGCGGGTGAATGACGGGTGTTTCCAGGCGCATCGACTGGGCGAGCGCTTCGCGACCTTCGGTCTCGGCAAAATCCGCGAGCGTGCGCAGGTCGGTGACCGAATCCATGGTGAAGTTCGGCGCCCGCTTGCGCAGGATTTCGAATACCGCCAATGCGGCATCCGGCCGGCCATATCGCATCAGGTGGCGAATCAGTGTGCTGCCCAGCGTGTTCAGCGCGAGCTCGCTTTCCCAGCGCAGCGCCTGCTCGGCAACGAAGTACGCATCCTTGGAGATATGTTCCGGATCCGTGCCGTTCAACCAGCGCGCGAGCGGCGCGGTCGCATCGACGTGTTTGCCGATCCGCACGAGCTGGAAAACGTCGTCGACCATTTTCGCTCGTTCCTTGATCCGCTCCATTTCGACTCGCGCCGCGGCGCGCTCGGGACTTCGGCTGGGCTCGTAGCCGAGCTGACGGCGCCGCACGAACAACGCGGCACCGACCAGGCAGAAAAAGGCCACCTCGCACCAGAGCGCGATCGAGGTTTCGATGATGGACCAGAGGCTCAGCCGATTGAGCAGAGCGGCGATGCCAGCGATGACCACGAGGGCCAGCAGCAGCATCACGTAATAGGGACCGAGGCCGCGAATGACGCGATACCAGATCACTGGGTTGACCGCCTGCCATGGCCGTTCGCCAAAGCCGAGGATGGCCACGGTCGCAGGAAATACCGCCAGCAGCGCGATGCCGAGAACGATGCCGGTCACGCCGCCGATCCACCAGCAAATCCACGCGCCGTAAAACAGGATGGCGGCCTGGATCCACGGGCGGACCTCGAACGGGCTCAGCATGTCCGTGTCCATGACCGGCGGCTCGGAGGCGCCGTCAGCGAGGTGTTCGATCAATACATAACAATATTTGAATACCCAGATCTGCAGGAACAGCGCCGCGAGGGACCCATAAAATCCCGCCGACAGGCAGAACGTGAGCAGGACGGAGAAGATTCCGACCATGAGCAGGTTGGTCGGATGGAACGGAACCAGAAGAACGCGTGTGTGGTCCATAATGCGGTTCTACTCGGGGGTTGAAGTAAAGCATTGAAACGAATTCTTTCGATGCGATCGTCGTGGGATCCGGAATGAGCGGC
>DASQJS010000191.1:0-8067 GCA_035630995.1 Steroidobacteraceae bacterium
TCCCGTGCTGCGCGACGTGGATCTGCAGGGCTACGCCGACATCGAGAAGAACATCGGCGCGTTCGCCACGCGCGCTCGTGATGGCAAGATCACCATCGAAGAGCTCACCGGCGGCACGTTCTCCATCACCAACGGCGGCACCTTCGGTTCGCTGTTGTCCACGCCCATCGTCAACATGCCGCAGAGCGCGATCCTTGGCATGCACGCCACCAAGGAACGCCCGATGGTGGTCAATGGCCAGATCGAGATCCGCCCGATGATGTACGTGGCGCTCAGCTACGACCATCGCATCATCGACGGCCGCGAGGCGGTGCAGTTCCTCGTGACCATCAAGGATTGTCTCGAAGACCCGGCGCGCCTGCTGCTGAGCGTCTGAAGAAATAACAGTTAGGGGTTCGCATGAGTACTGAGTACGACGTCATCGTCATTGGTGGCGGTCCGGCGGGTTATCCCGCGGCCATCCGCGCAGCGCAGAACAAGCTCAAGGTCGCCTGCATCGACGAATGGAAGAACAAGGACGGCACGGCCGTGTTCGGTGGCACCTGCACGAACGCGGGCTGCATACCCTCCAAGGCGTTGCTGGAATCCAGTGAGCTCTATCACAAGACGAAAGAGGAGCTCGGCGTCCACGGCATCAAGGTCGGTGACGTGCAGTTCGATGTCGCGCAGATGCAGAAGCGCAAGACCGGCATCGTGAAGGCCAGCACCACGGGCATTGCCATGCTGCTCAAGAGCGCAGGCGTCACCGCGCTGCAGGGGCACGGCAAACTACTGGCGGGGCGCAAGGTGGAATTCACCGCGCACGACGGCAAGAAGGAAACGCTGTCCGCCAGGCACATCGTGCTGGCGTCGGGGTCCATTCCCACCGAACTCAAGAGCCTGCCGTTCGACGGCAAGAACATCGTCGATTCCTGGGGCGCGCTCGATTTCGAAACCGTGCCGAAGAAGCTCGCCGTGGTCGGCGCCGGGGTCATCGGCCTCGAGCTCGGCAGCGTCTGGCGGCGTCTCGGATCTGAAGTCGTGGTGCTCGAAGCGCTCGACACATTTCTGCCGATCGCCGACCAGGGCCTGGCGAAGGAAGCCGCGCGACATTTCAAGAAGCAGGGGCTCGACATCAAGCTCGGCGCCAAGGTTTCAGGCGCCAAGGCATCCGGCAACTCGGTCGAGGTCAGCTACGCCGACGCATCGGGTAGTCAGACGGTCACCGTAGACAAGGTCATCGTCGCCATCGGCCGCAAGCCGTTCAGCAAGAACCTGCTGGCCGACGGCACGGGCGTGCAGATCGATGAACGAGGATTCATCAAGGTGGATGATCACTGCAAGACGGGCGTCGAGAACGTCTGGGCCGTGGGCGACTGCGTGCGCGGCGCGATGCTCGCGCACAAGGCCAAGGACGAGGGCGTGATGGTGGGCGACATGATCGCCGGCCGTTACGGCCACATGAACTACAACACCATTCCCTCGGTGATCTACACGCATCCGGAAATCGCCTGGGTCGGGTTGACCGAGGAACAGGTGAAGGCCAGCGGACGTGCGTACAAGATCGGGCAGTTTCCGTTCGCCGCCAGCGGCCGCGCGCGTGCGATGGAAGCCACCGCCGGGTTCGTGAAGCTGATCGCCGCGCAGGATGACGATGAAATCCTGGGCGTGCACATCATCGGCCCCATGGCAGGCGAGCTCATCGCCGAAGCCGTGCTGGCGATGGAGTATTCGGCAAGCAGCGAAGATCTGCAGCGCACGATCCACGCGCATCCGACGCTGTCCGAAGCGCTGCATGAAGCGGCTCTGGCTGCCGACAAGCGCGCCATCGACAACATCAACAAGTAGCCACGCAACGCGCAGCAACCGGGCAACGGATTGCCGCCGGCTAGCTAGTTGGCCGCCTCGAATACCAGGCGGGCCTTGGACTGGGAACTCACGGCCACGCCGTTTTCCCTGCGCGGTTCGTAGGTCCACTTGCGTACGGCCGTCGTGGCTGCCTCGTCGAATACGCCGGCCGGCGACGATTCGACCACGGCGACGTCACTGACACGTCCATTCGCACCGATCTCGAACTTCACGATGACAAAGCCGGATGCCTTGCGCGGCACGTCGGCCGAAACCACCGGCGTCACGCGCTTCACGATCCTGGCGGGAACGACATCGACGGGCGCAGGCGGCGCCTGTACCGGCGCGGCGGCGGGCGGCATGGCCACGGTGGCGGAACCTGATTCGTTCGAACTACCGGGAGATGGGACCGACGCGGGGGCACTGCCCCCGGCAGAGTCGCTGGCTTCCCTGGTTCGACCCGGGAAATTGTCGGTGCGACGCATGGGCGCCGTGGTGGTCGAATTGATGGGCGCGTCGAGCGGAATGCTCGACTGGGGCGGCGGTTCGCTGATGGGGGCGCCGTAGGTACGTGACGCCGTGGGCGATGTATCGCTCGGGGAACGTGGCGAAACCGGGCGGTCCGGCGGCCGCGTGGCAACGCGGTCGGGAGTGCGCGAAGGCGTGCGCTCGGCCGAGCGCTCCGCGGGTTTGGGTCGCGAGGCGGCCTTGCGCTCGGCGGAAGTGGGTGGCGTCATCACCTGGGCCTGCGACGGGGGCCGGCCTGCCAGCTTCTGCAGCTCGGCGGCGCGGTCGATGGCGTCCTGCAGAAACTCGCGGCGCGGATGGTCGGGTGATTTTTCAACGAGCGTGGCGAGCAGCGTGCGCGCCTGATCGACCTCGTTGTTCATGATCGCATTCTCGATGTCGACTTCGATCAGCGTCAGGTTGTCGGTGACCTTCTGCTGCTCCGCCATCCGCGTGACTTCCTGGGCAATGGCCCGTTCGCGGGCGCGCGCCTCGGGGTCGTAGAACTTCTCGATGAGGAGCACGATGACGCCGGCGACGGCCACGGCCACACCGCAGGCCGTGAGCAGGCGCTGCTTCTTGCGGCGCGAGACTTCGTCGACCACTTTGCGTTGCACGCCCATACGCGCCTGCGCGGCAACCTGGGCGAAGTCGTCTTCGAGCGGCGGTTCGGGCGTCCAGTCATCGACTGGTGCTTTCGTCAGCGGTGCCGCGACCGGCAAGGGCATCGGCGGAATGGGCTTCATCGCCGGTGCCTGAGCCCGCATCTGCGCAGTGGCTGCCGCGTGGCGCATGGCCGGTGGCGGCTGGCGCGGCGGAGGTGGCGCGCGCAGCGGAGGTTCAGGAGCCGGTTGAACGGCTCTCGCGGTGGCGGCGCGGGCGCCGCTTGCCGATGCGGCGATGGCGGGTGTCGGCGGCGGCGAGGGCGCAGGTGCCGGCGTAGAGCGCACGCCGCCGAGTGGCGCTGGCGGACGTGGCGGGATCGGTGCGCGCGGCGTAGTACCACTTGCAGGGATGCCGCGCTCGTCGAGCACGACACGTTCAATGGTTCCGTCGGTTTCGTCGTTGGGGCCGCCCGTGACCTGCGCGATGGCCAGCCACAGTTCTTCGAGATCGATCGGATAGTTGATGGTCCGCTGCACCTTGAACGGTGCAAGCCGCGGACCGAGCAGCTGAAGGCGCTCGGGAGCGGCGGCGAAAATGCGCTTGAGCGGAACGGCGGTGCGGGTAGTTCGGCCGAGCAGGTCGAGGCCCGAGCCATCGACCGCGCGCTCGCAGGCGATCAGCACGTCGTAGGTGTTCTGACGCAGCAGCAGCAACGCGTCACCTTTGCTGGAGACGCAGTCGAGCTCGAGCACTCCGCGAATTGCACGCGCAATGGTCTCGAGTGCCTCTGAGTCATGATCGACCAGCAGGACGCGCATGAGCGTTCTGAAACCCCGGATAAATCCAATAAATCGTTATGAGTAAACGCGATTCGACGAAATCGGGCGTCGCAGCACGTCACGTTTCGATGGCCCCCAGGGGCCGTTTTCCGGGCTTAAGTTAACCCGAACGACGGACCGAAAGGACGCTCGTCACCTTCCTGATGCGTTGTAGCAAACGCGTCAGATGCTGCGCGTCAGCAATCGCCACGCGCAGGTCGATGGTAGCTGTCGACTGCGTACGATCGGTAGTGGTGTGCATCATCTCGATGCTGATTTTTTCACTCGCGAGCACATCGCTAATGTCCCGGACCAAGGCCTGTCTGTCTATGGCGACAATCGCCAGCGTTACCGGCTGGCTGGAAGCCGCATCGGCCCATTCCGCGGCTATCAGTCGATCGGGATGGCTTGCACTCATGCGAGTCAGTCCCGGGCAATCCGCCCGATGGATGGTCACGCCGCGACTCAAAGTGGCGTAGCCGGCGATGGGTTCGGGCTTCACCGGTGTGCAACACCGCGCAAAGCTGGTCGGCAGGTCTTCGACACCGCCGAGGGTGACCGGCGAGCGGCTGGGTTTACGCGAGGCGCGCAGGCGTCGCGGTGGTGCCGGCGGGGGTGCCGGGGCGGGCGCCACCACGGGCAGCGTGCCCGCTTCCTCGTCTAACTTCCGGAACCAGGTACGTACCTTGGAGCGGCTGCGTGGCGAAACCAGGAAGCCCGCAGTCTCCGAGAGCCAGTCCCGGCTCGGCTGAGGATGCTTGTGAGTGATGATCTCGACGATTTCGCCATTCGCCAGGGCGCGGGTCAGCGGCACGATGCGCCCGTTCACGCGCGCGCCACGGCAGCGGTGTCCCAGGTCCGTATGCACGTGGTACGCAAAATCGAGCGGCGTGGCGCCCGGTGGCAGGTCGACGACTTCGCCCTTGGGCGTGAGCGCATAGACGCGATCCTCGAACAGCTCGGCGCGGACCTCGTCGAGGAAACCGCGATCGCCATCCGCGGCAAATCGTTCGGATGAGTCGAGCAGTTTACGGACCCACTCGATCTTGCGGTCGTAGGTGACATCGAGGGCGCGCGCGTCCTTGTAGCGCCCCTCTTTGTATTTCCAATGGGCTGCCAGCCCGAGCTCTGCCTGGTCGTGCATCTCGCGCGTGCGGATCTGCACCTCCACCGGTTTACCCTCGGGGCCGAACACGGCGGTATGGATGGACCGGTAGAAATTGTCTTTCGGCGTGGCGATGTAGTCGTCGAACTCGCCGGGGATGTAGGGAAATCGTCCGTGAACCAGCCCGAGCACGGCGTAGCAGTCTTCGATTCGCGCAGTCACGATGCGCACCGCGCGCAGGTCGAACACCTGCTCGAACGAGAGCTGCTTGCGCTCCATCTTCCGGTGGATGCTGTAGATGTGCTTGGGGCGTCCGTACACCTCGCCGTCGATGCCGGCGGTGTGCATCATCGATTCGAGCGTGCGGCACAACTCGATGATGTAGCGTTCGCGGTCGGCGCGCTTCTCGGCAAGCGCGTCGGCGAGGCGCCGGTAGTCATCGGGCTGCAAAAAGCGGAAAGCCAGGTCCTCCAGCTCCCATTTGAGCTGCCACAGCCCCAGGCGATTGGCGAGCGGCGCGAACACCTCGCGCGTCTCGAGCGCCAGCCTTTCACGCGTGGCGGCGTGGCCATCTTTCGAGCCGTTGAGATCGACCAGTTGCCGCGCGAGTCGCGCCAGCACGAGGCGCGGATCGCTCACCACCGACAGCAGCATCTTGCGCAACGCCTCGGCCTGCGCCGGCTCGAGGTGGTGTGCGGCCGCGGCCATGGGCGTCAGCCGGATGTCGCCAAAGTGCGTGAGTTCGTGCGCCAGCGAACTCACGCCTGGCCCGAAATGCTGCTCGATCTCGCGTGCTTCCGAGGCCGCCGAAGCAAACCCCGCCTGCGCCATCAGCGCGGCCGCAAGCACCGGATCCTCGGTCATTGCGGCGACGATGACGGCCGCTTCGACGGCCTTGTCGATGGCTGCGCGGGGCACGCCCCAGCTTTCGAGCCGGGATGCGTGCGCGTCGATTGAATGCCGCAATTCCGCGGAACAGGTGTGAAGGTTGTGCACGGGATTAGCAGGTAACCGGCGCGTGAGGCGCAGCGGATTTGCGGCTATGATACGCGCAGTTTTTCTCAAGCAGCACAGAGCTTTAAGCGACTGATGGCGCGATACCCGATGAGATCATCCTGGCGCGCATACCAGCCCGGCGCGGAAGCCCCGGCAGGTCCTGCGGTCGCGCGGATGTTGCCGGGCAAACCTGCGCGCATCCTGGGGCTCGATCCTGGCTCGCTTCGTACCGGTTACGGCGTCATCGATTGTGCCGCCGGCACTCTCACCATCGTCGCGCAGGGCTGTATCGCGACGTCGGGTGGGCCGCTCGCGGATCGTCTGCGCATCATCCACGCGAAGGTCACCGAACTCATCGGCCTGCATCGCCCGCAGGAAGTCGCCGTCGAACGCGTGTTCCTTTCCAAGAACGCCGACAGCGCGCTCAAGCTCGGTCAGGCGCGCGGTGCGGCGCTCGCAGCCGTGCCCGCGTCGCTGGGTGTTCACGAATACGCGCCTCGCGCGATCAAGCTCGCCGTGGTGGGCGTGGGCGGCGCCGAAAAGGCGCAGGTCGCGCACATGGTCAAACAACTGCTGCGGCTCGAAATGAAACTCGGCGCCGATGCGGCTGATGCGCTCGCCATCGCCATTTGCCATGCGAACACGCGACGCCTCGAGCCTTTGTTCGAAGGACTTGGTGCGTGATCGGCTTCGTCCGCGGGAAACTCGTCTTCAAGGCTCCGCCGCATCTCACGGTGGACGTGGGCGGCGTCGGCTATGACATCGAAGCGCCGATGTCCACGTTCTACACGCTGCCCGCGGTCGGAAGCGAAGTGAGGCTGCTCACGCATCTGACGGTGCGCGAAGACGCGCACATCCTCTACGGCTTCGGTACGGCGGATGAACGCGTGCTGTTCCGCAACCTGCTCAAGGTGTCCGGAGTGGGGCCCAAGATCGCGCTCGCCATCCTGTCGGGCGTCAGCGTCGATGGCTTCGCGACCTGCGTGAAGCTCAAGGACGCCGCCGCCCTCACCAGGATTCCCGGCGTCGGCCGCAAGACCGCCGAGCGGTTGTTAGTCGAGATGCCCGATCGCCTCGATGCACTCGGCGCCGCGGTGGCCGCCGGCGCACCCGTGCCGAACGGCGAGAACCGCACCGAAGGTGAGGCCTGGAGCGCACTCGTCGCGCTGGGTTACAAGCCCGCCGAGGTCACGCAGATGCTCAAGCCGTTCGCCGGCGTCGCCAGCTCTACCGAGGACCTGATCCGGCGTGCGCTCCAGGGCACGGTGCGTCCGCAGTGACCGCTGAAAACATTCCCGAGCGCGTCGTTCAGGCGGCGGGTTCCACCGAAGAAGAGGCGGTCGATCGCGCCATCCGGCCCAAGCGCCTCGCGGACTATGTCGGCCAGGAACAGGTCAAGGCGCAGCTGGAAATTTTCGTGAAGGCGGCGGTCATGCGCGGCGAAGCGCTCGATCACGCGCTGATCTTCGGGCCTCCCGGTCTCGGCAAGACCACGCTCGCCAACATTCTCGCCAGCGAGCTCGGCGTGAATCTGCGGCAGACTTCCGGCCCTGTGCTGGAGCGTCCCGGCGATCTCGCCGCGTTGCTGACCAACCTTCAGCCGCGCGACGTGTTGTTCATCGACGAAATTCACCGGCTCTCGCCGGTGGTCGAAGAAGTGCTCTATCCGGCGATGGAGGACTACCAGCTCGACATCATGATCGGTGAAGGCCCGGCCGCGCGTTCCATCAAGCTCGCGTTGCAGCCGTTCACGCTCATCGGCGCAACCACGCGTGCGGGTTTGTTGACCTCGCCGTTGCGAGACCGATTCGGCATCGTGCAGAGACTCGAGTTCTACACCGTCGCCGAGCTGGAGAAGATCGTCACTCGTTCGGCCGGCATCCTCGGGGTGCCCATCGATGTCGAAGGCGCCGCGCGAATCGCGCAAAGATCGCGTGGCACGCCGCGCATCACGAACCGGCTGTTGCGCCGGGTGCGCGACTACGCCGAAGTGAAGGGCACGGGGCGCATCGACGAAGCCGTGGCGCGCGCCGCGCTCGATCTGCTGGAAGTCGACCCGCAGGGCTTCGACGCACTCGACCGCAAACTACTCTCGACCATCATCGAGAAATTCGACGGTGGTCCGGTGGGCATCGAAAGCCTGTCCGCCGCGGTGGGCGAAGAGCGCGGCACGCTCGAAGACGTGATCGAGCCCTTCCTCATCCAGCA
>DASQJS010000192.1:0-6114 GCA_035630995.1 Steroidobacteraceae bacterium
GGGTGTTCGATCTCAACGACCAGGACGTGTTCTGGTGCACGGCGGACATTGGCTGGGTCACCGGGCACAGCTACGTGGCCTACGGCCCGCTGGCCGCGGGCGCCACCATCGTGCTGTACGAAGGTGCGCCAACCACGCCGCATCCGGGACGCTTCTGGCAGATCTGCGAGTCGCTGGGCGTCACCATTTTCTACACGGCGCCCACCGCGATCCGCGCGCTCATGAAACTCGGCGACGACATACCGGCGCGCTACGACCTCACGCGCCTGCGTTTGCTCGGGTCCGTGGGCGAGCCCATCAACCCCGAAGCCTGGATGTGGTACCACGAGCACGTCGGGCGCATGCGCTGCCCGATCGTCGACACGTGGTGGCAGACCGAGACGGGCGCCATCATGATTTCGCCGCTTCCGGGCACCACCGCCACCAAGCCAGGTTCGTGCACGCAGCCGCTGCCCGGCATCGATGCCACTATCGTTGATGCGCGCGGTGAGCCGGTCGAAGGCGCCGACGCCGGTGGCTACCTGGTTATCAGAAAACCCTGGCCGTCGATGTTGCGCACGATCTGGGGCGACAACGAACGTTATCTCAAGACCTACTGGGAGACGTTTCAGAACCGCTACTACGTGGCGGGTGATTCCGCGCACCGCGACAAGGATGGCTTCTTCTGGATCATGGGCCGCATCGACGACGTGCTGAACGTCGCCGGTCACCGGCTCGGCACGATGGAGATCGAATCCGCGCTGGTGGCGCATCCGAAGGTGGCCGAAGCCGCGGTGGTCGGCAAACAGCATGAGATCAAGGGTGAGTCGGTATTCGCATTCGTGGTGTTGCGCGGCGATCGCCCCACCGGCGACAAGATCGAAGCGTTCACGAAGACGCTGCGCGATTGGGTGACCGAGCAGTTAGGCGCCATCGCCCGGCCCGACGACATCCGCTTCTCCGACAATCTGCCGAAGACCCGCTCGGGCAAGATCATGCGACGCCTGTTGCGCGCCATCGCGCGCAACGAGGACATCACGCAGGACCTGTCGACGCTCGAGAATCCGGCGATCATCGAGCAGCTGCGCGGTGGCGAAACGAAGAAAGTGGTCGCGCCCAGGAAAGCCGCGCCGACGAAGAAAGCCGCGCTGAAAAAGAAAGCGGCCCCAGCAAGAAAGGCGGCGCCAAAGAAAAAGCCCGCGCCGCGGAAGAAGGCGGCGCCGAAGAAGAAAGTCGTCGCAAGGAAAAAGGCCGTTGCGAAGAAGAAAGGCCCGCCGGCAAGGAAGGCTTCGCGCAAGGCGAGAGGCAAACCGAGAGGAAAAAAATAGCCGTCAGTCGCGTCCGCCCACCAGGCTCAGCACCGCGACGAAGTGACAGGCGACGCCACCCAGCACGAACAGGTGCCACACGGCGTGTGTATAACGCTTTGTCTTCCAGACGTAGAACGGCACCCCGCCGGTGTACAGCAGGCCGCCGGCGGCGATCCAGCCGAACTCCGCGGCCGAGAGGTTCTCGCGCAGCGGTTTGATCGCGATGACGATGAGCCAGCCCATGCCGAGGTAGAGGAGCGTCGAGAGACGCGGATAACGAAAACCCACCGTGGTCTTCGCCACGACGCCGAGCACCGCCATGGTCCAGACCACGCCGAACAAGGACCAGCCCCAGGCGCCCTGCATGGCCACCAGCGTGAACGGCGTATAGGTGCCGGCGATGAGTAGATAGATGGCGGAGTGATCGAGCTTGCGCAGCGCCTGCTTGCGTCCGGGCTCGCGTTCCCAGTGGTAGATCACCGAAGTCGTGAACATTGCGAGCGCCGTGGTGCCGAACACCATCGCGCCAGCGAGCCGCAACGCATCACCGGCGGCGACCCACGCGAGCCACGGAATGGCGATGGCGCAGGCCACGATTCCGAGGCCCGCGGTCAACGCGTGCGCGAGTTCCTCGCTGCGGGAATAGGGTGGGGCAGAAAGTGATGTGGCGGGGCTGGACACCCGCCGGAGCTTAACAGCTGCCGGTGAACCTACCGGCTCGCGGTCTGACCGCTCTGCGGGAACTCACCCTTCGGCAATTCCACTTCGCCGATGAGGATGCGCTTCAGGTAGTCCGGCGCAATCAGGTGGCAATACTGCCGGCCATTGCTGGCGTTGGCCCTGGAGCTGACTCGCATGTTGCCGCTGCCGAGACTCTTGGCGCGAATGCGCAGCGTGCCGCCGGCATCGGTCTGCACCATGGTGAATGATTCCAGCCACTGCGTTTCGCTGGTCGCCTGCTCGTCCGGATCGAGCAGCACGCCGATGGTGCCCTTGAACGGCATCTTCTTTTTCTGGCGGTCGGTGAGCGAAAGCATCACGGCATCAAGCGTGCGCCGATTGAGTCGGGCGCAGGTGGTCGATTCACCGGCGGCAGTGGCGCCGTATTCGGCGCGAATGCGTTCGGCGCTGTGCAGCTTGCACGAGACCATACGCGCCCTGGTGCGTTGCGGATCGGCGTAGCCCACGTATTGCAGCGTCTCGAGGGGCTTCACCGAAGGTGATGCTCGCGAGAACGCCTGGAAGTCGGTGACCAGCACGTTGCGCGCCGGCACACGGGAGGTGGCGATTTCTTTCTGCGCGAGGGCGCAGTAGTCGTTGAGGGTGGGGACGACCATCGGCTGGCCGACGACGACCGGGCGCGAGTCAGTGGCGCATCCGGCCATGGCGAGGCCGAGCGCGAGACAAGCCACAGCGCGGGCATTAAGCTGAGACCCGCCAAGGATGAAGATCTTCATGGGCGCCACTCCCCTGTTGAAAAAACCCAGTTGGAAAAACAATTCCGATGCAGGTCGCCAGCGACCGAAAGTCGCCATCGCGGGCCATTCTGGCGTTACGTCATATCCGGATTCGTGGGCGCAGTTCTCATGACGGAAAGCTCGCCGGCCGCCGATGCGCGTCCATTTGTCATAGCGCATCGCGGCGCCAGCGGGTATGTGCCGGAACACACACTCGCCGCGTACTTCATTGCCGTTCAACAGGGTGCGGATTACGTCGAACCCGACCTCGTGATATCCCGGGACGGAGTCCTGCTCGCGCGCCACGAGAACGAGATCGGCGGCACGACCGACGTGGCATCGCACCCGGAATTCGCCGCACGCAAGACCACGAAGACCATCGATGGGGAATCCATCAACGGCTGGTTCACCGAAGATTTCACACTCGCGGAACTGAAGACGCTGCGCGCGCGCGAACGCCTGCCCGGCCTGCGCAAGGCGAATGCGCGCTACGACGGCGAGTTCTCGATACCGACCTTCGATGAAGTCCTCGATCTCGTGGCGGCCGCCGACGCGCAGCGGGCCGAGATGGCGCGCGCCGCCGGATTGCCAGCGCCACCGCGAATCGGCGTCTACCCGGAAACCAAGCATCCGAGCTATTTCGCGAAGCTGGGCCTGACCTTCGACGATCGGATGCTCGAAGCGCTGAGCCGCCACGGCTACAGCAAGCGATCGGATCCCATCTGCCTGCAGTCCTTCGAGGTCGCAAACCTCAAGGCGCTTCGTCGCCGCACCGATCTGTCCCTGGTGCAGCTGGTGGCGCCCACCGGACAACCCTTCGATTTCACGCTGACGGGTGACAAACGCAGTTACCTCGATCTCATGACCGATTCAGGACTCGAAGAGATCGCCGCCTACGCGGACGCCATCGGGCCGCACAAGTGGATGGTGGTTCAGTTCGGTGCGGAAGGCGCAGGAGATACCGGTCTTGCCCGCCGGGCGCGTGCGGCCGGACTCGGCATTCACGTGTGGACGCTCCGCGCCGAGAACGAATTTCTACCGGAAGTTTTCCGATCGGCGGGCGATGCTGCCGCGCATGGCGACCTGAAAATGGAAATCCAGGCGCTGCTCGACGCCGGGATCACGGCATTCTTTTCGGATCACCCCGACCTTGCCGTGCGTGCGCGCGACGACTGGTGGGCCAGGCAATGAACGGGAGAAGCTAAAGCATGCCGCAGCCATTTCATCTCGCGATCCCGGTGCACTCGTTATCCGCCGCGCGCGATTTCTACGGAAGGTTGTTCGGTTGCCCGGAAGGGCGCAGCAGCGATGAATGGGTGGATTTCGATTTCTTCGGCCACCAGGTCGTCGTGCACCTGGACCCAGGCAGGAAGCAGCACGTGCATCACAACGAAGTCGACGGGCATGACGTGCCCGTGCCTCATTTCGGCGTGGTTCTCGACTGGCGGGCCTGGCACGCGCTCGCCGAGCGCCTGCGCAGCTCGGGTACACGCTTCGAAATCGAGCCGGGCATCCGCTTCGCGGGCCAGGTAGGTGAGCAGGCCACGATGTTCCTCTACGACCCATCCGGCAACGCGCTCGAGTTCAAGGCGTTCAAGGATCCTTCGCAGCTCTTTGCGAAATAGCTAGGGCGAAGCAGGCCGTTCGTCTGCCGTGGCGCGCAGCGAGAGGCGCACCAGCTTCGCGGTCAAGCGCGTCGGAAAATCGACGGGCGCGTCGAGCTGCAGGCGCGCGAGGCACGGGCCTTCGCTGTCCCGCGGTTTCACGAACAATGCCCGCGCGATCGTTCGCAGGCGCGCAACTTTGCCGCTGGTATTTTCCTTCAGCCAGCGCAACGCGCGCGCCAGTTCGATTTCCTCACGCGTGAGATCGGTGCCGAACGGATACTCCGAGAACAAGCCCGCACGGCGCTGCACGGCGAAGGCTTCTTCGAGCCGTTGCGGGGTATTGTGCCGATGCGGCTCGGGTATCTGGTAACCGGCGTCGATCTTGTTGGCGCGTTTTGCATCCGCGAGCAACGCATCCTGGAAGCGCGAATCCGCGATTTTCAACATGGCGGCCACGCACTCGGCGTCGGTGCGGCCGCGCAGATCCGCGATGCCGTATTCGGTGACGGCGATGTCGCGAAGATGACGCGGAATCGTGGTGTGCCCATAACTCGTCACGATGTTGGAGGCGAGCTTGCCGTCTTTCCGGCGTGTCGAGCGCACGCACAGCACCGACCGCGCGCCCGGCAGCGCGTGGGCCATGGCGACGAAGTTGTATTGGCCGCCGACGCCTGAAACCACCCGGCCATCGGCGAGACCATCAGAGACCGCGGCACCGAGCGTCGTCAGCATCATCGTGGTGTTCACGAAACGCGCATGACCGCGCTGCGCAACCCTCAAGGCCGCGTCGTCGCCGTAGAGTTGATTGATGTAGCCCACGCCGCGCATGTCGAACAGCCGGCGTTCGTTCTCCGGCAATGCGCACAACGCCGAATAGAAGGAGCGCGGGCCGAGCAGGAACCCGGCATGCATCACGGTGCCGCCCTGCAGCTGAAGCCCCAGGCAGTCCTGCGCCAGTGCGGCGCGCACGCTGGCGCTGCCGAGATCGGCCTCGATGCGCACGCCGTCGGGCGAAACTATGTTGCCCTTCTCGAAGCGCGTTTCGCTGCGCAATACACCGGCGGCTTTGAGTGCCGCGACATCGTTCGCATCGAGCGCCGGGCCCGCTCCCGCGGCCAGCAAGGCCTCGAGCAGGGATTCGTCGATGCGCGTCACGGAGCCGTTGGCGGCCAGCGCCCGCTGCAGCGGTAGATAGTCGTAGACGCGGCGGCGGAGAATTCCGGCGCGATACAGGTCGAGCATCTGGTCGACGAACATTTCGGTGGCGCCGAACAGGCCCGTGGCAAAGGGTGCGCGGCCGCCGACTGAATCGATGAGCCCCGCGTTGCGCTCCGTGCCCGCATCGATGAGCGCGCGCCGCCAGGCTTCGTTCTGCTGGTGACGCAGCAGCAGCGAGTACACGATCGAGTCGCCGAGCTCGCCAATGCCGATCTGCAGCGTGCCGCCGTCGCGCACCAGGGCGCTCGCGTGCAGGCCGATCGCATGGTCCACGGCCGACAGCGACGGGTTCGGCGGCGCGAACAGGTCATAGTCGTAGCGCGAATGGTCGAGCAACAGGTCGAATTCTTCCGCGGGCAGGCTGGCCGCGCCCAGCATGAATGGCATCTCGCGGTGCACCTGGCCCAGCATCACCACCGGAGTCCCCGCGGCGCGCAGCTTTGCGACCTCTGGCAGCAGGTCGACCGTGACATCCGGATTGCTGCCGAGACTGATCTCGGTGTTGCCGCCCACCACGCGTCTGGCCACGACGTGCGCGATGAC
>DASQJS010000193.1:0-8612 GCA_035630995.1 Steroidobacteraceae bacterium
GCGCAGGTGGTCGCGCAGGTGGACATGACCACCACCGAATCCACGCGCGAACAGTTCAATCCGCAGAGCCAGGTCGTGCGCAGCGAATCGACGGCCGAAGAAGCCGCACGCAACGGTGCCGGCAATGCCGGTGGCGTGCCCGGCGCGCTCACCAACCAGCCCCCACAGCCCGGTGTCGCGCTGCCGCCTGGCGCGACGCCCGCGGTTGCCCAGTCCGGGTCAAATTCGGCCGGTGCTTCCGCCGCCGGCACGAAGCCTAACAACGCCGATGGGACAGTGGTCACCGGACCGGATTCCACGTCGCGGCAGTTGACGCGTAACTACGAAATCGACCGCACCATGGCCTACACACGTGCCCCCGCCGGCCGCGTGACGCGCCTGTCGGTAGCCGTGCTCATCGACAATCTGCGCACCACGGCCGCGGACGGCAAGGTCACTGAATCGCCGCTTCCTCCGGAGCAGCTCGAACGCCTCACCGCACTGGTGCGCGACGCCGTGGGCTTTGACGCCACGCGTGGTGACACGGTCAACGTCGTCAACTCTTCCTTCCTCGGCACGCCGGTGATCGAGGAGGGCGAACTCGAATCGATTCCATTCTGGGAACGTGCCTGGGCGCAGACGCTGGCGAAAGTGCTGGCGGGACTTCTCGTGTTGCTGGTCATCGTGTTCAGCGTGCTGAAGCCGCTGACCAAGGGCCTGCTGACCGCCGCCCGTCCGTCCGTGCTGCGCCAGGCGGCGCTCGCGGCCGCGAACGTCGGGGGCGGAGGACCGGCCGAAGCGCCGGCTCTTGCCTATGAACAACAGGTTGCCGCGGCGCGCGGCATGGTCGCGCAGGATCCGAAGCGCGGCGCGCAGGTCGTGAAGGCATGGGTGCAAAGCGATGCCTGAAGCCACCAAAACCCGGACCGGCGTGGAACGCGCCGCCATTCTGCTGCTGACGCTCGGCGAGAGCGAGGCGGCGGAAATCCTCAAGCACATGGGCGCGAAGGACGTGCAACGCCTCGGGCGTTCCATGGCCGAGCTCACCAGCGTGTCGCGTGACGAAGTCCGAGATGTGCTCAACAAATTCACGAGCCAGCTCGAAGACCAGACCTCGCTCGGCGTCGGCAGCGATGATTTCGTGCGCAAGGTGCTGGTCAACGCGCTCGGCGATGAGAAAGCCAACTCGCTGATGGATCGCATCCGGCTCGGCGGCCAGCGCAAGGGCCTCGAGGCGCTCAAGTGGATGGACTCGCGTGCAGTGGCCGAGCTCATTCGCAACGAACATCCGCAGATCATCGCCATCGTCCTTTCATATCTCGAAGCGGACCAGGGCGCCGAAGTACTGGGCTTCCTGCCGGAGAACGCACGCTCGGATCTCATCGTGCGCGTCGCGACACTCGATGGCGTACAGCCTTCGGCGCTCACCGAGCTCGACGAGATGATGGAGAAGCAGTTCGCGGCTGGCGCCAGCAATGGCAAGAGTTCGTCGCTCGGCGGCCTGAAGGTCGCGGCCGAGATGGTCAATCTGCTCGACGCCAAGATGGGCAGCGCCGTCATGACCGAAGTCGGCAAGACCGACGAGCGGCTCTCGCAGAGCATCCAGGACCTGATGTTCGTATTCGACGACCTGCTCGAGATCGACGACCGTGGCATGCAGGAGCTGCTGCGGCAGGTGCCGGCGGACAAGCTGCTGCTGTCGCTCAAGGGCGCCGACGAAACTTTCAAGGCGAAGATCTTCAAGAACATGTCGCAGCGCGCGGCCGAGATGATGAAGGACGACCTGGCCAACAAGGGCCCGGTACGCCTGGCCGACGTCGAAGCTGCACAAAAGGAAATACTGCTCGCTGCCCGCAAGCTGGCCGACGACGGCACAATAAATCTCGGTGGCAAGGGCGGCGACGAATATGTCTGAGCCCCTGGCGCGCTGGGATCTGCCCAAGGTCGAAGGTGCTTCGCTGCCGCGTGGCAGCGGTGGCGTCAACGTCATGCACCTGGCCGCGGTCGAGCGCGACGCGTGGGAACATGGTTACAAGGCCGGCCACGTCGAAGGCGTACGCAAGGGCGAAGCGGAGCTCAAGGTTCGCATTGCCGAGGTCGACGTCAAGGTGACGGCGTTGCAGGCGATCATCGATACGCTTGCCAAGCCCCTGGACGATCTCGACACCGGCATCGAAACCGAGCTCACGCGGCTGGCGATGATCATTGCGAAGCACCTGGTGAGACGCGAGCTCAGGCTCGATCCCGCGCAGGTCATTGGCATCGTGCGACACACGGTGGGGCTGTTGCCCCTCGCCGCGCGCAACATCAAGGTTCATCTGCATCCTGACGACGCCGCCATCCTGCGCGATCGGCTCGCCGCGCCGGTGGGCGAACGCGAGTGGGACCTGCGCGAGGATCCACTCATGGCGCGCGGCGGATGCCGCGTGACCACCGACAATGCGAGCATCGATGCCCGAGTCGAGTCGACGATCGCCGCGGCGATGCGCGGCCTGCTCGGCGACGATCGCGCCGAGCGCGTCGAAGCGGCCGTTGCCGCGGCCGACCCGCCGGCGGACGAGGATCCGGCATGAGCGCGACGAACGAGGTCCGTACCGAGCGTTCGCGCACCTGGCGCAAGAGCATCGACATGCAGGTGGCGCGCGCGGCGAATCTGCCATCGCCGCCCGTTGAAGGTTCATTGACGCGCATGGTCGGGCTCGCGCTGGAAGCGTCGGGCTGCCAGGCCGCGGTCGGCGACGTCTGCGATCTCATTTCCAGTGACGGCTCGCGCTGCGAGGCCGAAGTGGTCGGATTCTCCGGCGACAAGCTGCTCATGATGCCGACGGGAGACGTGCACGGCCTCGCGCCGAGCGCCCGTGTGATTCCACGGCAACGCGCCGGCAGCGTGCGCGTCGGCCCGGGATTACTGGGCCGTATTATTGATGGCACCGGGGCGCCGCTCGACGGCCTCGGTCCGCTGAATGGCGACGAACGCGTGAAGCTGCAGGGCAAGAGCATCAATCCGCTCGAGCGCCATCCCATCGATTCACCGCTCGACGTGGGCGTGCGTTCCATCAATTCATTGCTGACCGTCGGACGTGGCCAACGCATCGGCCTGTTCGCAGGTTCGGGCGTCGGCAAGAGTGTTCTGCTCGGCATGATGGCGCGCTACACCTCGGCCGACGTGATTGTCGTAGGCCTGATCGGTGAACGCGGCCGCGAAGTCAAAGAGTTCGTCGACCGCATTCTCGGACCCGAAGGCCGCAGGCGTTCGGTGGTCGTCGCATCGCCAGCCGACAATCCGCCTCTCATTCGCCTGCATGGCGCGTGGCTGGCCACGTCCATCGCCGAATATTTTCGCGAGCGCGGGTTGTCCGTGCTGCTCATCATGGATTCACTGACGCGGTTCGCGCAGGCACAGCGCGAGATCGGTCTCGCCATCGGTGAAGCACCGGCCACCCGCGGCTATCCACCCTCGGTCTTTGCGCGCCTGCCGGCGCTGGTCGAACGCGCCGGCAACGGCTCCACGGGCCGCGGTTCGATCACCGCCTTTTATACCGTGCTCACCGAAGGCGACGACCAGCAGGATCCGATCGCGGACGCGGCGCGCGCCATTCTCGACGGACACGTGGTCTTGTCGCGACGCATCGCCGAAGCAGGGCAGTACCCGGCCATCGACATCGAAGCGTCGGTCAGCCGCGTGATGAACGAAATCGTTTCGCCCGAGCACGCCGAGCTCGCGCGGCGTTTCCGCCAGAACCTGGCCGTCTACCAACAACATCGTGATCTCATTTCCATCGGCGCGTACCAGAAGGGCAGTGACCCGCGAGTCGACACCGCCATCGAGCTGTGGCCGGCGATGCAGAAATTCCTCATGCAGCCGATCGAAGAGCGCGTCGGTCAGCGTGATTCCGTGCAGGCGCTGGCACAGTTGTTTGCGTCGGCGCCCCCGCCGCCACGTAAGGCGGGCACATGACACGTTCCGAACGGCTGGACGTGGTCAAGCAGGCCACCGCACACAACGAACGCGAACACGCCGAACGCGTCGCTGCGGCCGAGCGTCACGTGGTGGAGATGGAAGAGAAGCTCCAGGCTCTCGAACGTTATCGCAAGGAATATGAAGACGGATTCGCCGCGCGCGCCGGAGCCGGCCTCGGCGTGGCCGCGATGCGCGACTTCCAGGCCTTCCTGGCGCGTCTCGGCGATGCACTCGAACAGCAACGCCAGGTCGTCGAGCAGGCCAGGGCTGCGCACCAGGCCACCATATTGGTGTGGCGCGAGGCCGCCAAGCGGGCGCACGTGGTCGATACGCTGGCAGAGCGCTGGCAGATCGAGGAGTCGCGCGAGGAAGGCCGCCGCGATCAGCGCGACAACGATGAGTTGTCGCAGCAAATGCGTTTCAATCGAGAGAGAAAAACATGATTTCCAATTTCGCGCTGAACAGCACCGAAGCCGCCGGCAGCAATGCTTCGGCCCCGGTTGATTCAGTGGATGCCGGCGATACCGGCGCATTCGACGCCTTGCTGGCGCTGCAGTCGATGGTCGGCGAAGACACCGTGACCGAGGCGTCTGCGCAAATGGCCGGCTTGCTGCAGGGCGCGGAGCTGCCAGGATCGCTCGACGACTCCGAAGATTCACTCGCCGATGGCGACGATGCGTCGCCCGAAGATGCATTGTCGTTTCTCGCCGCGCTGTTGCCCTTGCCGCAGAAGCCAATACTCTCCGAGGCTGCGGCCGCGGCGCCCGTATCCGTGCCGATTCAGCATGAAGCGTTACCCGCGAGTGCGGGCGGCGCCAGGCCGCCGGGCGCCGGTGGCGCAGGCACAACCGACGATCTCACCCAGGCCATGTCTTTCAACCTGGAGGGTGATGGCGCCGATTCGAAGCCGGCTTCGATGAATGCCGCCGCCGCGGCACCCGTCATCGATTCGTCTACGTGGAGCTCCATGAGTGGCCCGGCGGAAATGTTCGCCCAGTCCACGCGTCACGCCGTGGAGCGCGACTCGGCCTCCTTGACCACCCATGTCCGCGATCCGCGCTGGGCCGATGAGCTCGGCAACCGGCTCGCGTCGATGGTGCGCACCGGCGAATCGTCGGCGTCGCTGCAATTGTCACCGGTCGATCTCGGGCCGCTGGAAGTCAATGTTGCCGTGCGCGACAACCAGGCGACCGTGCACTTCGGCGCCGCGAACGCCGAGACGCGCGCTTTGCTGGAAGCGTCGATTCCGCGATTGCGGGAAATGCTCGCGTCGCAGGGGTTTCAGCTGATGGACAGCAGCGTCTCGCATGGCTTCGCGCGCCAGACCCGTCACGAATCCGCCGGCACGCCGAGAGTCGATGCGATCGGGGAATCCCCGAGCGCGACTGCGGCGCTTACACACATCACGGGTCTGCTAGACCTGTACGCCTGATTCGCCGCAGGCCTGATCGGCAGCCGCTTTCGCGGCACGCCAAAAAACCGTCACCGATGACAGCCATTGCGTGACGTCGCTCACGCTTTGGACGTGGCACGCGCGTTGCACCAGTCAATGCCGTCGCAACCACTTTTCCGCGTGAGGATTCCATGGCCCAGCCAGCCGCAACCGACGATGAACTCGAAGATGGCGTTGAAGCCCAACCGACCCCCGGTCGTGGCAAGAAGATCCTGATCATCGTCGTCGTGCTGCTCCTGGTGCTCGCCGGCGGCGGTTTTGCCGCGTTCAAGATGATGGGCGGCAAGGAAGACCCGAAGAAGAAGGAAGCGGTCAAGAAGGAGCAATTGCTGCCGGCGCGCTACGTCACGCTGGATCCGCCCTTCGTCGTGAATTTCCAGGCCGAATCCACCGTGCGATTCCTGCAGATCACCATCGGCATCATGACGCGCGATGTCGAAGTCGAAAAACTGATCAAGGACAACGATCCGCGCATCCGCAATGACCTGCTCCTGATCCTCGGTAACCAGAGTTACGAAAGCGTCTCCAAGCTCGAGGGCAAGGAAGATCTGCGCGCACGCAGCCTCGAAGCCGTACGCGCGGTGGTCAAGGATTCGGGCGGCGAACCCAACAAGGTCGAAGCCCTCTACTTCACTTCGTTCGTGATGCAGTAGGGCGCCGACATGGCCGTTGAAGTTCTCAACCAGGATGAAATCGACGCGCTGCTCAATGGCGTCGACCAGGGCGCCGTCAGCACCGAACCCGAAGCGCCTCCGGGCGAAGCGCGCCAGTACGACTTCAGTCGTGAAATGCGCATCGTGCGCGGCCGCATGCCGACGCTCGAGATGGTCAATGAGCGGCTCGCCCGCCAGCTGCGCGTGAGCATTTACAACCTGCTGCGACGCACGGTCGAAATCGCGGTGGGGCAGGTGTCCATGAAGAAGTTCAGCGAGTACACGCACTCGTTGAGCCTGCCGGTCAACCTGAACCTCGTGAAGATCCATCCGCTGCGGGGCACGGGCCTGTTCGTCATCGATCCGAAGCTCGTGTTCGCGATGGTCGACAACTTCTTCGGTGGCGTCGGCCGCCAGGCGAAGATCGAGGGCCGCGAATTCACCGCCACCGAAATGCGCGTGGTGCACATGTTCCTGCGCAGCGCGTTCGCGGACATGAAAGAAGCCTGGCAGCCCATCGCCAAGATCGACGTCGAGTACGTGAACTCGGAGATCAACCCCAATTTCGCCGGCATCGTCACCCCTTCGGAAGTCGTGGTGGTGTGCCCGTTCCAGATCGACCTCGATGGTGGCGGCGGCTCGCTGCACGTCGTCATGCCGTACTCGATGATCGAGCCGCTGCGAGAAGTGCTCGATTCGGGCGTGCAGAGCGATCGCGCTGAACAGGACGATCGCTGGCTCACGATGCTCAAGGACGGCCTGCAGGACGCGGAGGTGGAACTGACGACGGTGCTCGGAAGCGGCAGCGTCGCCTTGTCGAAGCTCGTCGATCTCAAGGCCGGTGACGTACTGCCCTGCGACTTCAACGGCAAAGCCACGGTGCTCGCCGAGGGCGTGCCGCTGTTCAAGGGTGCGTACGGCGTCTCCCGCGGCCAGCAGTGCGTCCGGTACGAACAGAAATACCGCCGCAATCAAAACAACTCGAGGAATTGAAACCATGAATGCGAAGAGTGAGGCGGTGATCGCCGACGGCGACAACCAGGATGTGAACCTCGAGGTGATCCTCGATGTCCCCGTCACCCTGTCCATGGAAGTGGGGCGCACACGCATCCCGATCCGCAACCTGCTGCAGCTCAACCAGGGCTCGGTGGTGGAACTGGATCGCGCGGCCGGCGAGCCGCTCGACGTGTTCGTCAACGGCACGCTGGTGGCGCACGGCGAAGTGGTGGTGGTCAACGAGAAGTTTGGCATCCGCATCACCGACGTGGTCAGCCCCGCCGAACGCATCCGCAAGCTCAAGTAAGCGCGCGTGGACGCCCCTTTGTTTGCCGCGCCCGCCGCGAGCGCCGCCCCGACTGCGGGTGGTGGCCTCGCCGAAGTGACGCTGGCCCTGCTGGCAATCGTCGCGCTCATCGCAGGCCTCGCCTGGCTGATGAAGCGAGCGCGGGGTTTTGGCACGACCGGACGCGACCGCATCCAGGTCCTGGGTGACCGTGCGCTGGGCCCGAAAGAGCGCTGCGTGCTCGTGCGCGTCGGCGCCACCGAAATTCTGATCGGCGTCGCCTCGGGCAGCGTGAACACGTTGCACGTCTTTCCCGAAGGCACTGTGACTCAAGCGTTGGCCGAACCGCCCGCGCCACCGGCCACCACGCCCTCGCAGCCTTCGTTCAAGGCCCTGCTGATGCGGAGCCTTGGTAAATGAAGAGTGGGCAAATGAAAAGAGTTCTCTCCGCATTGGGCTGGTTAGGCCTGTTGCTGATGCCGCTGCTGAGCTCCGCCGCCGAAACGACGGTGACCGGCCTTCCGGCCGTCACCGTGACCACCGCGCCGGGCGGCGGGCAGACCTACTCGCTGACGCTCCAGGTCCTGATCCTGATGACGGTGCTGTCGCTGCTGCCCGCCATCCTGCTGATGATGACGGCGTTCACGCGCATCGTCATCGTGCTGGCGATACTTCGCCAGGCGATCGGCGCCGGCCAGACTCCGCCCAACCAGGTGCTCGTGGGCCTGGCGCTGTTCCTGACTTTCTTCGTGATGGCCCCGGTGATCGACAAGGTGAACACCGAAGCCGCGCAGCCCTATCTCGCCGGCACCATCGAGACCACGGTCGCGCTCGAACGCGCCATCGGCCCGCTCAAGGGCTTCATGCTCGAACAGACCCGCGAAACCGACATCGCGACGTTCGTGCGCATTTCCGGCGGCAAGGGTTTCGCGAAGCCGGCCGACGTGCCGCTCAGCATCCTGGTGCCGGCGTTCGTCACCAGCGAGCTCAAGACCGCGTTCCAGATCGGCTTCCTGCTGTTCATCCCGTTCGTGATCATCGATCTCGTGGTCGCGAGCGTACTCATGTCCATGGGCATGATGATGTTGTCGCCGGTGCTGATCTCGCTGCCCTTCAAGATCATGTTGTTCGTGCTCATCGACGGATGGGCGCTGGTCATGGGCACTCTGGCGCAAAGTTTTTTCAGGTAGGTAGCACACAATGACTCCCGAAATGGTGGTGACAGTCGGCCGGCACGCGCTCGAGATGACGCTCATGCTCTCGGCGCCGCTGCTGCTCACGGCG
>DASQJS010000194.1:0-4396 GCA_035630995.1 Steroidobacteraceae bacterium
GACGCGGACCGTTTGTTAGCCGCGATTCGTGCCGATCTGAGTGCAACGTTGGGCGCAGGATTTCGAGAATAAAAGCATGGCTCTGACGAAAGCGGAGATGGCTGAGGCGCTGTTCAATCAGCTGGGTCTCAACAAACGCGAGGCGCGCGAGCTGGTGGACCTGTTTTTCGAGGAAGTGCGTCATGCGCTGTCCAACGGGGAACAGGTCAAGCTCTCGGGCTTCGGGAACTTCGATTTACGCGACAAGAACCAGCGGCCAGGACGTAATCCGAAAACGGGAGAGGAGATTCCCATCAGCGCGCGACGCGTTGTGACGTTCCGTCCGGGTCAGAAATTGAAGGCGCGAGTCGAAGCTTATGCTGGAACCAAAGAATAACGACGAGCTGCCGGCGATCCCAGGCAAGCGCTATTTCACGATCGGTGAGGTGAGCGAGCTCTGCGGCGTGAAGCCGCACGTGCTGCGTTATTGGGAACAGGAATTTCCGCAACTCAAGCCGGTCAAGCGCCGCGGCAACCGCCGCTACTACCAGCGCCAGGACGTCATCATCATCCGCCAGATCCGCAGCCTGCTCTATGAGCAGGGCTTCACGATTGGTGGTGCCCGCAACAAGCTGGGCGGTGAAGAAGCCCGCGTCGACGTCAGCCAGAGTCAGCAGATCGTCAAGCAGATGCGCGTGGAGCTCGAAGAGCTGCTGCGCATGCTCCGGCGCTGAATTTCGCCGGCGCCCGCAGCGAACCTCAGTTCGCCGCGGTTTGTTCGCCTACTTCCTTCTTCCAGTCCGAGCCCGGGTCGAACGTATCGATGGCCAGGGCGAGCTTCGCCGTCTCGGGGCCAAGGTCCTTCGAATAGACCACGCCATCGTGGTTCACGATGAAGGTCATGACGCCGGAATTCCCATACTCAGCGGGAAAGGCGACGGCTGCGAATCCACCTAGCAGTTGGTCGTTGACGAGATAGTCATAGGCGCCGCCCGGCGCGTTCGCTCCCTGCTTGGTCAGCAGGCGGTAGATGTAGCCGTGGAAGGGCACGCCTTTCATCGACGTGCTTTGCTGCAAGTACCCCTCCGCGCGTGCCTGTGCGAACCCTTCACCGAGCGGGCTCTGTTCTTCGTTCTCGCCCGCGGGCCAGTACAGGCCGTCCTTCTTGCCTTCGGTGCTGACGAGTCGTCCCGCGTAATGCAGCAACTGCGAATTCTCCGGATTACGCATGTAGTACTCACGCTGCGCGTCGGCGTAGGCGAGGCATGACTGGATGGTGTCGAGCTCGTTGGCACCCACACGGCGGTTGATGAGCTCGTCGACACCCGTCGGGCTGTCGAAATGCCACTTTCCGCCTTCCGAGACGATCGGGATCGGGAAGGGCCATTTGTCTTCGCCCACTTCGAGCGTGATGAATTCCGGATCAGTTTTGTCGAGCGAGTTCGCGGCCTTGTAAGCCTCGAGAAAGCCCTCGCGCGCATTCTTGTCGGCAACCGGGTCGCCCGAGTCGACCAGTGGTTTCGCGTCTTTACCGAGCACCGCGAGCAGGGGGCGCTCGCTGTCCGCGCCGGCGGCCTCGATGAGGGCCTGCACCGCGGCTTCGGGCGTTTCAAAATTCTGCGGCTTCCTTGCGCACGCCGTCAGTGTCGCGAGGCACGTGATGATGATCAGTACTGTTGCGCGCATTGCGTTATTTCCCTGTTTCATCGCCGCCGTCCTCCGCCGCCACGTGACATTCCGCCGCCGCCGCGCGACATGCCGCCCCGGCTGCTGGATGAACGCGTGCTTGCGCCGCTGCCGCGATTGGAGCCGCCAAAAGCGCTGGATGATGAAGATCGATTGCTCGACCGGTTTGAACTGCCACCCAAGTCGCGAGTGGATGAGCCACCGAGATCGCGGGTTGACGCACCCCCCAGGTCTCGTGTGCCCGCGTTGTTGCCACCCAGGTCGCGCGTGCCGCCACCGAGATCACGCGTGGAAGCGCCACCCATATCCCGCGTGCCGACGCTGTTGCCCGCCAGGTCGCGCTGGTTGCCGACGCCTTCACGCGATATCTGCTGCCGACCCTGTTCCGCGCGGCCGCGATATTGCTCGCGCGCCTGCGTGTCTCTCTGGCTCGCGCCCTTGCCGTATTTCTGCTGCGTGGCCGAATCCTTGTAGCCGACGCCCTTGCGATGTTCGGCGTTGTGGTTCCAGGACTGCTTGTTGCCACCGCGATTGTTCTGGGTTGCGCTGTTGCCGCGGTTGTTGCTGTTGCGGTTGTTGTTGATCTCGTTCCGGTTGAAATTGTTCTGCCGGTCGATATCGATATTGACGTCGTTGCCGCCCCAGTTGCAGTTACCCCAGATCGCGCCGCCGACGATGACTCCCGCAGTGAATGACCAGAACGCCGCGCCGTACGCATAGCCTGGCGGGTAATAGGAGTACGGCGGGTAGTACGGGTAGCCCCAGGTGCCGTACACCACGCTGGTGTTGTACACCGGCACCTGGACAACTTCCGGATCCGGCGACTCGATGATGATGGTCTGCGGTGCGGGTGAGCCGGCCGGGGCCGGCTCTTCCTTGACCGTCACTTCCTTGGTGCTCTTGAGATTGCCGGTGTCCTTGGCCTTGCCGCGAAGGATCTGCACGGCCTGCATGACTTCTTTCTGCTGGGCCAGGAAGGCGTCGCCCATCTTCTGCGTCCAGTCGATCTTCTCGTTCATCTGTGCGAGCACAGTCGGGAAGGCGCACAGCGATTTCACGCTGGGGTCCCAGGTCTCCTTTTGCACCGCTCCGGCGACGGCATCACCCGTGACCGAAGGGTTGGCCTTGGACCAGCGCGCGGCTTCCACGATCTCCAATGGATAGGTGGACGCCATGAAAATCTGCGCGAGCAGGGCATCTGGATATAGCGCGATGGGCGCAACGAGTGCCTCGAGCTCTTCTTTCTTGAAGGGAGGTGTTTTGGACGCAGCCGGTGCGTCCGTCGCGGCTGGCTGTGCAGGTGGGGTGGTCTGGGCGCTGACCACTGCCGATCCGGCAATGATTGCAGCGGCTGCTACGGTTCCGCAGATCGCAAGCGCGCGCTTCATTTTTGATATCCCTCGCGCTCATTCCGTGGCCTTAGAGAGCGCTTCTCATCCAATACTCGCGCAGGCGCGACGTGCGCCGAAATGGTACGAAGTGCCTACACCGAGCCATTGCAATCCGCTGGAAGCTTCCGGCATCGCGCTGCCCCGGAACGCCGAATCAACGATCTGCGCCCCTGTGCACTCGCATTGATTGCGGCGCTTCACCATCGGCTTTTCGCACACTAAGCTCCTCGCCCACGTGGCACCTGGGGAGTGGCCACGGCCCAAAGTTTTATCGCGCCTGCCGGCGAAATCCGGCGGGACCTACCGGTTGTTGCATGAGGGGAGATCATGACGGGTACCGCAGTCACATTCGGGACGTTCGACTGGGCCATCGTTGCCCTGTACTTCGTCGCCAACACGGCCATCTGCATCTGGTGCGCGATGCAGAAAGAAAAGAATACGGCCGACTACTTCCTGGCCAGCCGCAGCGCCGGCTGGTTCCTGATCGGCTCCTCGATCTTCGCCTCGAACATCGGCGCGGAACACCTGATCGGTCTCGCCGGCTCCGGCGCGGACTCCGGCATGGCGTTCGCGCACTGGGAGCTGCATTCCTATCTGGTGCTGGTGCTCGGATGGATCTTCGCGCCTGTCTATCTGCGCGCGAAGGTGTTCACCACGCCGGAATTTCTCGAGCGACGCTACACGCCAGGCACCCGCACCTGTCTTTCGATCATCTTCCTGTTCGCGTACGTACTCACCAAGGCATCGGTGACCATCTTTGCCGGAGCGTTCGCGATCCAGACCATCCTCGGCTATCAGACGATCGATCTGCCGTTGTTCGGCGCCACGGATTTCTTCTGGTTCTCCGCCTTCTCGCTCGTGATCATCACCGGCGTGTTCGTCGTGCTCGGCGGCATGAAGTCCGTGCTGTGGACCGAAGCGATGCACGTGCCCGTGCTGCTCGTGGGTTCCGCCGTGCTGCTGTTCGTAGGTTTGGGGCAAATCGGCGGACTGGATGCCATGGTCGCCGTCAATGAGGCAGTGAATCCGGACAGCGTCCACCTGTGGCGCGACCTCTCGACGACGCCGGAGACGCAGGGTTTCCCGGGCTTCCTGTTCGATCCCAGCACCACGCCGTGGCTCGGCGTGTTGCTGTGCTCGCCCATCATCGGCCTCTGGTACTGGTGCACGGACCAGTACATCGTGCAGCGCGTGCTCACCGCGCGCGGGCTCAAGGAAGCGCGCCGCGGGACGATATTCGCCGCCTATCTCAAGCTCGCTCCGGTATTCATCTTCCTGTTTCCCGGAATGATCGCGGTGGCACTGTGGAAGCAGGGTGCGACGGGCTTTGAGAACATCGG
>DASQJS010000195.1:0-9179 GCA_035630995.1 Steroidobacteraceae bacterium
TCCGGATCCGGCCGAGGTGATGGCCTGACGATACACGTGATCGGCGACGTCGCCGGCGGCGAACACTCCGGGCACGCTGGTGGCAGTTGCGGCGCCTTCACTGCCGCTCTTGATGGTGATGTAGCCGTCGCGCATGTCGAGTTGTCCGGCGAAGATGCCGGTGTTCGGCGTGTGCCCAATGGCGATGAATGCGCCGGTGACGTCCAGGGTTTCGATGGTGCCACCATGTTCCGTCGGCTTGATGTGCACGCCATTTACGCCGGTCTGGTCACCGACGATTTCATCGACGGTGTGATTCCAGGCGATGCGCACCTTGCCGGTCTTCTCGAGAGCGAACAGGCGATCCTGCAGGATTTTTTCCGCGCGGAATTTGTCACGGCGGTGCACCACGGTCACGTGGCTGGCGAGGTTGGATAGATAGAGCGCTTCTTCGACCGCGGTGTTCCCGCCGCCCACGACCATGACGCGGTGGCCCTTGTAAAAGAAGCCGTCGCAGGTCGCACAGGCCGAAACGCCCTTGCCGCGGAACTTATCTTCCGACGGGATGCCCAGATACTTGGCGGAGGCGCCGGTGGCGATGACCAGTGCATCGCAGGTGTAACTGCCGTAGTCGCCGTTCAGCACGAACGGACGCTTCGAGAAGTCCACCGTATGGATGTGATCGCTGACGATTTCCGTGTTGAAACGCTCGGCGTGCGCCTTCATGCGTTCCATCAGCGCGGGGCCCAGCAGGCCATGGGCGTCCCCGGGCCAGTTGTCCACTTCCGTGGTGGTCATGAGTTGGCCGCCTTGCTCCACACCGGTGATGAGCAGCGGTTTGCGATTGGCGCGCGCCGCATAAACGGCAGCGGTATAGCCGGCGGGGCCGGAACCGAGGATGACGAGAGGACTGTGTCGAGAAGTGCTCATGTATAATTTCGGCCATTCAAATGGCGTTCAAGCCTCATAGATTGCGCGCAGGCACGCTGTTTTCAATCTTCCTTTCGGGTCAGGCGGGCGCGCCGCCTTATCGACCGAGCGACATGTTAACGGGACACCCATGCGTATTGGCATTCCTCGTGAGTTGAAACCCCGCGAGGGGCGAGTCGGACTTATTCCCGCGGCCTGCGTCGAGCTGGTGCGCGGCGGACACGAAGTGTTCGTCGAGCACGGCGCCGGCGAGAAGAGTGGCTATACAGATCAACACTTCCGCGACGTGGGCGTCACGGTGGTGCCGGGCGCCGACGAGCTCTTCGACAAATCCCAGATGATCGTCAAGGTCAAGGAGCCCATCGAGCCTGACCTGAAACGTCTGCGAAAGGACCACCTGCTTTTTTGTTATTTGCATCTCGCGGCGTTGCCGGAGCTCACGCGGCGCCTGGTCGACATCGGGCTCACCGCGGTTGCGTTCGAGACGGTGGAAGACCGTACCGGCCGCCTGCCGCTGCTCGCTCCCATGAGCGACATCGCCGGCCGGCTTTCGATGCAGTATGCGACCACCCTTCTGCACCAGCCCCAGGGCGGCAAGGGCATCTTGTTAGGTGGCGTACCCGCGGCGAAACGCGGCCGGGTCGTCGTGCTCGGCGGCGGTGTGGCCGGCGGCAATTCGGCATTGGTGGCCGCGGGCCTCGGTGCCGAGGTCATCGTGTTCGACAAGGATCGCGACAAGCTGGTCGCCGCGCGCGCGATGGGCGCCAATGTCACGGGCTTGTATCCGCATGTCGCTGACGTGGCCGACGCGGTGCGCGAGGCAGACGTGGTCATCGGCGCGGTGCTGGTCACGGGCGCGCGGGCGCCGCACGTCGTGTCCGCCGCCATGGTGCGCACCATGGAGGCCGGCAGCGTCATCGTGGACATCTCCGTCGACCAGGGCGGGTGCATCGAAACGACGCGGCCCACGTCCTGGGAAGCACCCACGTATCAGTGGGAAGGCGTCACGCATTTCTGCGTCACCAACATGCCCGGCTCGGTGCCGCGCACCTCCTCGCAGGCGCTGTCGGCCGCGATCGCACCATTTGCCGTCCGGTTGGCCGACGGCGACTGGCGCGAGGACGCGGGTATTGTCCGGGGCATCAACGTCGAGGGCGGCAAAGTGACCCACCCGGCACTGCTGAGCTGATATCTTTACCGCAGTCCGAACAACGACATAGCGAGCAAATGGCAGAAACCACCTACGATCGTACCAAGCCGCAGAAGCGCTTCACCGCAGCGGTGTCGCGTGGGCTGCGGGAGAGCGCCGTCCTGGCCATAGGCGTGGTCGCGCTGGTCATGCTCGTGGCGCTGCTCTCGTACCAGCGTGAAGACTCCGCGTTCTCTTCGACCGGCGGTGGCGATCACGCAGTTCGCAATCTGATCGGGCCGTTCGGCGCCTGGCTTTCGGACATTCTGTATTTCCTGTTCGGCCGGCCCGCGTACCTGTTCCCCGTCATGTTGGGCGTAGCCTGCTTCGTGATGTTCCGGCGGGACGACGAGGAAGGCCGCACGCGCGCGAATACGGCCGTTCGCATCGGCGGATTCACACTCATGCTTTTCGCGAGCTGCGGGCTGGCCACCCTGCACTGGAGCGCCGGTACGTTGCGCGAGAGCGCGGGCGGAGTGGTGGGCCAATTTGTCGGCACGGGTCTCGCGGGCAATCTGAATTTTCTCGGCGCCACCCTGGTTCTGCTGGCCTGCTGGATGGCGGGTGTTTCCCTGGCTTTCGGAGTCTCCTGGCTCACCATCGTCGACAAGATCGGCGCCGGCATCTGGAATGCCATCGGCTGGGTCAAGGCCCGGCGCAGCACCGCCCGTGACGTTGCCGTCGGCCTCGAAGCCAAGAAGGCGCGGGTCGAAGCGGCCAAGGTGGAAGAGAAGCGCGTGGCCACGCGCGTCAAGCCGCGCATCGAAGCGCCCGCGGCGGTGATCGAAAAGAGCGAGCGTGTCGAGAAGGAGCGCCAGGTTCCGATGTTCGACGCGCCGAAGTCCGGCGCATTGCCGCCGCTCACATTGTTAGACGACCCGCCGACACACGAAGCGCACTATTCCTCGGAAGCGCTCGAGGCCATGTCGCGGCTGGTCGAACTCAAGCTCAAGGACTTCGGCGTCGAAGTGGAAGTGGTGGCCGTGCAGCCCGGCCCGGTGGTGACCCGATTCGAGATGCGCCCCGCTCCGGGTGTCAAGGTGAGCCAGATCACCGGTCTCGCCAAGGACCTCGCGCGTTCGCTCTCGGCCATCAGCGTACGCGTGGTGGAGGTCATCCCCGGCAAGTCGGTCATGGGCCTGGAAATCCCGAACGAGAAACGCGAGATCGTCACGCTCGGCGAAATCATCAAGTCGAAAGCCTACGACGACGTGGCATCGCCGCTCGCCATCGCGCTCGGCAAGGACATCGGCGGCTCGCCGGTGTGCGCGGATCTCGCGAAGATGCCGCACCTGCTCATCGCGGGCACCACCGGCTCCGGTAAATCGGTCGGCATCAACGCCATGATTCTCTCGCTGCTCTACAAGAGCACGGCCGAACATGTGCGGCTCATCATGATCGACCCGAAGATGCTCGAGCTTTCGGTCTACGAAGGCATCCCGCACCTGCTCGCGCCCGTGGTCACGGACATGAAACACGCCGCCAATGCGTTGCGGTGGTGTGTCGCGGAGATGGAACGGCGTTACGCGCTCATGGCCGCGCTCGGCGTGCGCAATATCTCGGGGTTCAACCGCAAGGTCAAGGACGCCACCGAGGCCGGCAAACCCATCCGCGATCCCGTAATGACGGCTGCCGCGGCCAATGATCCCACCATCGACCAGAGGCTCATCCAGGACCTCGTGCCGCTGCCATACATCGTCGTCGTCATCGACGAGCTGGCCGACATGATGATGATCGTGGGCAAGAAGGTCGAAGAGCTGATCGCCAGGCTGGCGCAAAAAGCCCGCGCGAGCGGGGTGCACCTGATCCTCGCGACCCAGCGCCCCTCGGTCGACGTGATCACCGGTCTCATCAAGGCCAACATTCCCTGCCGCATCGCCTTCCAGGTGTCGGCGCGCGTCGACTCGCGCACCATCCTCGACCAGATGGGCGCGGAATCCTTGTTAGGCCACGGCGACATGCTCTACCTGCAGTCGGGTACCTCGGTGCCGACGCGCGTGCACGGCGCGTTCGTCAGCGATGCCGAAGTGCATCGCGTGGTCGAATCGCTGAAGCGGAGTGGCGCGCCGAACTACATCGAGGACGTGCTCGAAGGCCCGAGCGTGCCTCTCGCCGGGATCTCCGGCGAGCCGCAGGCGGAGGGTGGCGACGCGGGCGGCGAGCAGGATGCGTTGTACGACGAGGCCGTGAAAATCGTCACCACCGAGCGCAAGCCTTCCATCTCCTACGTCCAGCGCCGGCTCAAGATCGGCTACAACCGCGCCGCGCGCCTGCTCGAGTCGATGGAGAACGCAGGTGTCGTAGGCCCGCTGCAGCCGAATGGCGCGCGCGAAATTCTCGTACCGGCTCCTCCAGGAAGTGAATGAGTAAGCGAACGATGCGAGTGGCAGGACTGCTGGCAAGCCTGGGCATGACCGGCGCCGTGCAGGCGCAGACTCCGCTCGACAGCTACCTCGAGCATCTCAAGACTCTGCGCGCCGAGTTCTCGCAGGTGGTCACCGATGGCAAGGGACGTGAAGTCCAGAACGCGCGGGGCAAGTTGACCATCGTGCGCCCCGGCAGATTCCGCTGGGAGCTCACGCCATCGGTTGGCACGAGCAGTTCACCGCAGCTCATGGTCGCCGACGGCAAGAACCTGTGGTTCTACGATCGCGATCTCGAGCAGGTTTCGGTCAAACCCGCGTCGAGCGCCCTCACGGCCACGCCCGCCGGCTTGCTGTCGGGCGAGGGGAACATTCGTGAGCTGTTCACGGTTGCGCCGGCCGGCCGGAAAGACGGACTGGACTGGGTGCTGGTGACGCCAAAGGAAAACGACGCGGATTTCCGCGAAGCGCGGCTGGCCTTCGGCCCTGGTCCACGAAAAGAAGGTGAGCTCAAACGCATGGTGCTCAAGGACAAACTGGGTCAGACCGTGCGCCTCGATTTCGATACCAGCGAGCGCAATCCGCCGGTCGCCGAAGCGGAAGTGAAGTTCATCCCGCCGGCGGATGCGGACGTCATCGGCACGCCGGCCAAATGAACTTGCAGCGCGTGTGGTGGACGCTCGGCGTGGTGTTCGTCGTCCTGGCGATGGTCGTGTGCCTGGTGCCGGCTCCCCAGGTACCGAGCCCGATGGAGTGGAACGACAAGGTCAGCCATCTCGCTGGCCATGGGCTGCTGGCGGTCTACTTCGCTGGCCTGGTTCCGCGGCGCAGCTGGTGGAAGATATTCCTGTTCCTGTTGGTGTTCGGCGCTGTCATCGAATTTGCCCAGTACTACACGCACCTGGGTCGCGAGGGAGATCCACGGGATGTGCTGGCGAACTCCGCCGGCGCGGTGCTCGGCCTGGTCGCGGCGCGCCTGGGGCTCGCGCGCTGGCCGGATCTCGCGGCATGGTTGTTAGGGCGGCGGGCCACGCAATGAGTTCGCGCGGCGCCGGCAATCCGGGCGGGCAGCCCGATTTCCTGCGCGACGTCCCATCCGACGATGCGTTGCGTCCGCTCGCGGACCGCATGCGGCCACGCACCCTCGATGAATTCGTCGGCCAGGAGCAGGTGCTGGGGTCCGGGAAGCCGCTGCGCCAGGCACTGGAAAAAGGCCAGCTCCACTCGTTGATCCTGTGGGGTCCGCCGGGCACCGGCAAGACTACGCTGGCGCGGCTCATCGCGCGCCGCGCCGACGCGGAGTTCATGCAGCTCTCGGCGGTCATGGCTGGCGTCAAGGACATCCGCGAATCCGTCGAGCGCGCGCGCACGGCGCGCGCCGAGCGAGGGCGCCGCAGCATACTGTTCCTCGACGAAGTACACCGGTTCAACAAGGCGCAACAGGACACGTTCCTGCCGTACGTCGAAGACGGCACGCTGACCTTCATCGGCGCGACCACCGAGAATCCCTCATTCGAGGTCATCAGCGCTCTGTTGTCGCGCGCCCGCGTGTACGTGCTGCGATCGCTCGGCGTCGACGACATCGTCAAACTACTGCGTCGCGCGCTGGAGGATTCCGGACGCGGCCTGGGCCAGCGGAACATCGACATCGATGACGAAGCGCTGGTCGCGCTGGCACATGGTGGCGATGGTGATGCACGGCGCGCGCTCGGAATGCTGGAAGTGGCGGCCGACCTCGCCACTGAACATGAGGGCCGTGCAAGGATCACGATAGAGCAGGTGCGTGAAGTCGCCACCGGCAGCCGTCGCCGGTTCGACAAGGGTGGCGAGCAGTTCTACGACCAGATCTCGGCGCTACACAAGGCGGTGCGCGGCACGGATCCGGACGCCGCGTTGTACTGGTTCGCCCGCATGCTCGACGGCGGCTGCGACCCTCACTACCTGGCGCGGCGCATCGTGCGCATGGCCGTGGAAGACATCGGGCTCGCCGATCCGCGCGGGCAGCAGCTCGCGCTCGATGCGTGGCAGACTTTTGAGCGGCTCGGCAGCCCCGAGGGCGAACTCGCGCTGGCGAATGCGCTGGTGTACCTGGCGGTGGCGCCGAAGAGCAACGCGGTCTACGTGGCCTATGGCGAAGCCAGGGCCGATGTCGAGCAATTCGGCACGCTCGACGTGCCGCTGCGTTTCCGCAATGCGCCTACCAAACTCATGAAGGGGCTCGGGTACGGCGAGGGCTACCAATACGCGCATGACGCGCCCGACGCTTTCGTCAAGGGCGAGCGCTATCTGCCCGACGAAATGCCGGATCGCCGTTACTACCGTCCCGCGCCGCGCGGGCTCGAAATCAAGATCGGTGAAGCACTGGCGCGGCTGCGGAAACCCGAAGAGGACAAATCATGAGCTGGCCCACGTGAACTGGTTATGGGTGGGGATTGGCGGCGCGCTGGGAAGCGTTGCCCGTTACGGTGCCTATCGCCTGTGGCCGTCGTCGCCCGGCGGCTTTCCGGTACCTACGTTCACCGTGAATCTGCTGGGGTCCTTCGCCATCGGACTCATATATATGTATGTTGCGGCCCGGGGCGCCAGCGCCGAAAATGCGCGGCTTTTCTGGATGACCGGCGTGCTCGGCGGGTTCACTACCTATTCGGCGTTTGCGCTGGAAACCGCGTTGCTGGGGTTTTCGTGGACCGGCGTGGCCTATGTGGGCGCGACGGTCTTCGGTTGCCTGGCCGCCGCCTTCGCCGGATTGAAGATGGGGACATTCCTCGTTTCGTGAGAGAGAAAGACTTTGCTCGACGCCAAACAACTTCGCGCTGATCCCGCCGCAGTCGCCGCCAATCTCGCGCGCCGCGGATTCACCTTGGACGTGGGTGCTTTTACGATTCTCGACGAGCTTCGTAAGCAGGCACAAATCGAATCCGACCGCGTACGCGCCGAACGCAACGCGAACGCCAAGTCGGTCGGCATGGCCAAGGGCAAGGGCGAAGATGCCAGTGCATTGCTGGCCCGCGCGGAAGAACTTACCAACAAGCTCGCGTCCAGCGATGCCGCCATCGCCAGTGTCCAGCAGCAACTCGACGCCTGGCAGTTGGGTCTGCCCAATACGTTGCACGCTTCGGTCCCCGACGGGCGCGATGAATCCGCCAACGTCGAAATCCGCAGGATCGGCGAGCCGCGAAAATTCGATTTCGAGCCGAAGGATCACGTCGAGCTCGGCGAAAAACTCGGTGGCCTCGATTTCGAAACCGCGGCGAAGATTTCCGGGGCGCGTTTCTCCGTCATGCGCGGCGGCCTCGCACGGCTGCATCGCGCGTTGGCGCAGTTCATGCTCGACCTGCACACACGCGACCATGGCTACACCGAGTTGTACGTGCCGTACCTCGTGAATGCTTCCACGCTGCAGGGCACGGGCCAGTTGCCGAAGTTCGAAGCGGATCTGTTCCGCGTGCAGGGCGAGCAGGGCTTCTACCTGATCCCCACCGCCGAAGTGCCCGCGACCAACCTCGTGCGTGACAGCATCGTCGACCCCAAACAACTGCCGATGAGGTTCGTGGCGCATACGCCGTGCTTCCGTTCGGAAGCGGGCGCCGCGGGCAAGGACACGCGCGGGCTCATCCGCCAGCATCAGTTCGAGAAGGTCGAGCTGGTGCACATCGTCAAACCCGCCGACTCGTACGACGCGCTCGAAGAGCTCACGAGTCACGCCGAACAGGTTCTGCAGAGACTCGAGTTGCCGTACCGTGTAATCGCGCTGTGCGCGGGTGACGTCGGTTTCTCCGCCGCCAAGACCTACGACATCGAAGTGTGGCTGCCGGCGCAGAACAAATATCGCGAGATTTCATCCTGCAGCAACTGCGAAGGCTTCCAGGCGCGTCGCATGCAGGCTCGCTGGCGCAATCCGGATACCGGCAAGCCCGAGCCCCTGCACACGCTCAACGGTTCGGGTGTTGCGGTGGGTCGCGCACTGGTCGCGGTGCTCGAGAATTTTCAGAACGCGGACGGGTCGATCACCGTGCCCGACGCGCTGCGCCCCTACATGGACGGAATGGGGACAATCCCCATTTCCTAGCAAAAGGGGCCGCACCTCATGAACGTGGGTGTCCCGAAAGCACTGAGTCTTGCGCTCCGCATGCAGGAGCTGAACCGTTGGCTTTCGGCGCAGGAAGGCTCGGCTGGAGAGACCCATGAGTTTTTCGCGATGCCCCATGGCAACGCACTCGTCACGATCGATCCCACGAGTGAGGCGCCGGCCGCGTCGTACAACCGCAATCGAATCGCCCTCTGCGGTGCGCGCGGTGGCCTGACGCAGGACGGTTTGCGTGAGTTGCTCGACATGTTCGCTAGTCGCCGCATCCCGCGCGTCTTCGCCTGGCTGAGCCCCGGCCCCGACGACGCGCTGGTGCGGGATTGGCTCCACGAATTGTCGTTCACGCGCGTTCCGTGGACGCGATATCCGACCATGATGTTCAGCGCCATCGCCGACGAGTTTCGCAGGACCCAGTTCGAGATCCGCCAGGTCGAAATGGCGGAGTTTCCCGCCTTACGCGACGAGCTGGATGATGTCTTGATGGAAGGGTACGAACACACGCTGGGGAAACCCGGCTTCCACCACTACCTGCTGTTCGATGAGGGGCGGCCGATTGCGCTCGCCGCACTCGTGAAGTTCGGCGAGATCGGCTATCTGACCTACGCAGGCACGATCGAACGGGAACGCCGGC
>DASQJS010000196.1:0-5802 GCA_035630995.1 Steroidobacteraceae bacterium
CACAACACTTGTCGGTTAAGTAGCCCACCAGCTCATTCATGAGGCCGAAGTCAGCGCTGTAGATGAGTTGCCGGCTGGCGCGCAGCTGCGTGATCAACCCGGCCCTTTGCAATGACTGCAGATGAAACGTCAGCGACGATGGCACGAGCCCCACACGCTCGCCGATGACGCCGGCGGGCAATCCTGCCGGGCCCTGCTCCACCAGGATCCGGTAGATGGCAAGGCGGTATTCGTGGGCGAGCGCACCCAGGGCATTGATGACGTCCGGTGTTTTCATCGGGTCGCACGATATTACGACTACTATCGAAACGTCAAGCGATCGTCTCCCGTTTCCAGTGGAACGGCTCCCTTCTCGATTCAGGCGGCGGCAACCATTCGAACCTCGCGCTGGGGAAACGGAATGACGATGCGGGCGCCGCGGAAAGTTTCGAGGATGGCCTGGTTGATCTCACTCGCAGCGACCCCGAAGTCCTTGATCTCCACCCAGGGTTTGATGGCAATGTTCACGGACGAATCTGCGAGCAGGCTCACGACTATCAGCGGTTCGATCTCTTGCAGGATTCGACCGTTTGCACGCAGCGTTTCCTGAATCAGTGCGATGGCGCGATTCAGATCCGTGTCGTAGGCAACGCCGACCACGACATTGACCTGCCGAATCCTGCCGTAGTTGTGCAGGATCTCACCGACGATCTTGCGATTGGGAATCACCACTCGCGAGCGGTCCGGATGCGTGAGCGTTGTCTGGAACAACGAGATGCTCTCCACGGCGCCCTCCTCGCTGACGATCTCGATGTACTCGCCAATCCGGAATGGCTTCGTGAGGATGATGGTCAGACCGGCAAAGAGATTGCCGAGGACACCCTGCATTGCCAATGCGATCCCGGCACCCGCGACACCGAGCCCGGCAATCAGCGGCAACAGCTCAACGCCGAGGTTTTGCAGCGCCATGATCACAAACAGCACCGAAATCACGGCGCGGGCTATCCGCACGATCAAAGTGCGAACCGGCGGCTCCATTTCGATGTGGCCAAGGCCGCGTTCGAGCCATCGCGAGATCCAGCGTCCGACGAAGTAACCCAGGGTCAGGATCAGCAGGGCGGCGAGCACCTTGGGCCCGAATTTCATGGCAAGGTCCACTGCCGTGCTGCGAACTTGCTCGATGGTTGCCAGTGTGTCGGCCATGACGGCGGTCTCCAATTGCCCGGGGCTTGAACCCTACAACGCTTTAGAGGGCGCGTCAGCCGGCCGGGCTTCTCGCTACGCCTGAGTACGTGATGGCCCGTATCCTTTTTCCGCATCTCGCGCGCGAACATGGCAACATGAAAAACCATTTCCACGCCCTCGTCTGGATCGATCATCAGACGGCAAAAGTGTTTCACTTCGATGCCGACTCCAACGAGACAGACATCGTCCACAGCACTCATCCACATCAGCACCTGCATCACAAGGCGAATTCAGGTGACAGCGGGCATGCGCCCGTGGACAAGGACTTCCTCGAGCGAGTGGCCACGGCCATTTCTCATTCGGGAGCCATCCTGATCGTGGGACCGGCCAGCGCGAAATCCGAGCTCCACACGCACCTCAAAAATGCGCATCCGGCCATCGCTGCGAAAATTTCCGCGGTTGAATCGATAGACCACCCGACCGATGGGCAGCTGCTCGCACACGCGCGTCACTTCTTCAAGGCCGACGACCGCATGCGCTCTCAAATAAAGAGCTGACGTCGCCCCACAGGTATTGAGGCCCGGCCACCAGGTGGCGAGCGGCGCCGCTACTTGCGCCAGCCCATTCGCAGTGCAATCCTCGCCCACCGATGCCCGGCGCGACCTGACTGTGATGCTTTCTTCTTCGCTCGTCCGAAGTGTGCTGGATTCACTGCCGGACGCGATCGTCATCATCGACTCGACAGGAAATGTCCTGTTCGCAAACCACCAGGTTGAAGCGCTGTTCGGCTTTTCCAGTTCGGAAATAGTCGGTGGACCGGTCGAAGTCTTGTTGCCGGAGCGCTTCCGGCACCGCCACGTGGCGCATCGCAAGGGTTACACCGGCAACGTACGGGTTCGCCCCATGGGAGCTGGCCTCGATCTGTTTGCCACTCGCAAGGACGGCACCGAGTTTCCGGTGGAGATCAGCCTGAGCCCGGTCACGTTCGGCGACGACATCCTCGTGGCCGCGGCGATACGCGACGTTACCGATCGCAAACAAGTGGAACAGGCGCTGAAGGAGGCCCGACGCGAAGCCGACCATGCCAACCTCGCCAAGAGCCGGTTCCTGGCCACCGCCAGTCACGATCTTCGCCAGCCATTACAGACGCTGGGTTTGTTGAATGGCGCGCTTCGGCGCATGGTCACCGATGGTGAATGTCGCGAAGTGATCGATCAGCAGGAACTGGCCGTCGATGCGATGTCCCGTTTGATCAACGCACTGCTCGATATCAGCAAGCTGGAATCCGGCGCCATCAAACTGGAGCTCACTGCCTTCGAAATCGGCACGCTGTTTGAGGAATTGCGTGGAGAATTCGCCGGACTTGCCAACAGCAAGGGGCTCCGGTTTTCCACGGACTCACCGGGTGAGCTCGTGTATTCCGATCCGGCCCTCGTTGGCCAGGTGCTGCGCAATCTCGTCTCCAACGCGATCAAATACACGCATGCCGGCTCGGTAGAGCTTCGCTGCGAACACCGCGGGCCACAGCTGCGCATTGAAATACGCGACACCGGCGTCGGCATCGCCGCCGAGCAATTGCCGCACATTTTCGAAGAGTTCTACCAGGTCGGGGTCTCGCCAAACAGTTCGCGGGAGGGTTATGGGCTTGGCCTTTCCATCGTGCAGCGCATTGCCCGTCTGCTCGACATGAAAGTAGAAGTGAATTCGGTACTGCGTGCGGGCTCGGTATTTTCAGTCGAATTGCCGGTCGCGCAAAATGCAGACCGGTTGCCCGCGGCTTCAGAGTCGAAATCAGCGCCGGACGCCGTTGCCGGCGGCACGTTCAACCTGCTGCTGGTGGAGGACGAGCCGAGTGTGCTCAATGCGATGCGCATCCTGCTCACCATCGAAGGTTATCGCGTGGTGACCGCGCCCACCGCCGCCGAAGCTCTCGAGCTGCTGCGCGACGGGGTCGACTTCGATCTCATCATCACGGATTATCATCTCGAGGCAGGTCGCACGGGCACGCAGGTGATTTCGGTCGCGCGCGAGATGCTCGGCGATTCGCTCAAGGCCATCCTGGTCACGGGCGACACCTCTTCCGCCGTTCGCGAATTGCAAGGTGACGACAATCTGCGCATCACCAGCAAACCCATCAACTCAAGCGAATTGCTCGGTCTCGTGAAAACGCTTCTCGCGGGGTGAGTCCCTGCGCTGACCGATGCCGGCACCATGATCCGGTGCCTTTACCAGCACCACGTCTCCTTCAGTCGCCTGCATCAGTCTGCTGTTCGTAGCGCCGAAAATGTTTTTCAGGAGGGGCTGGCGCGATTTTGCGCCGAGCACCAGTACGTCGTAGTGCCGCGCCGCCACGAGAGGCGGCAGCGTCTGCTCAGGCGCGCCATTGAACACCTGGATGCGTTCGCAGCCGACATGATATTCACGTACCAGCTGGGCGAGTTTCACCGCCCTCTCCATGCGCAGTGCATCGTCGTGCTGCTCGCGTTCGCTGTAGAGAATGTCCAGACCGCCGAGACAGCCGAGCGCCAGGAAACCCGCGGCGTGCAGGATGCTGCGCGCAGTGTCGGCGGACTCTATGTCGGCAACGTCGATGGCTGCCGCGAAGCGGATCGGGCGAGCCCATGGGTTGTGGCGAACCAGGAGCACGGGCGCCGGGCATTCATTCGCCAGGTGCCAGTCATTTTCATCCAGCGTCCAGCGGTTCAACGGATGCTGGCCGGCAGGGGATTTGACCACGAGATCCGGCTGCGTCGCGAACACGCGGCGCAGGATTACCTCGGTCAGTGATTCGGCATCGGGATGCAGGCTGGCCAATGTGAGCTTGTCATAGCCAGCGTCCGCGCACAGTTTTGCCAGCTCTTGAGCATCCACGTTGCCTAACATCAGAAGTTCTACATGCGCGCCGAAGCGCCGCGCGAGTGTCACCGACTTGCCGAGCACGGTGGCGCCCTCTTCAATGCCCTGTGCGACTGCGAGGATTCGGGTGAGTTTTTCCATGGCTCAGGCGTCCGGCGCACAGCTGCGGCAATTCGCGGCGTAGGGCACCACGCGCAGTCTCTCGGCGTCGATACTCCCGCCACAGCCCTCGCAAAGCCCGTACGTGCCTGCCCCGATCCGCTCGAGCGCGCGGCCGATCTGGTTGAGTTCATTACGCGCGGTCTCATCGATTGCCCGCAGGATCTCGTCGTTTTCCATGACTATTGCGGCGTCGGGTGCATCGCGCGGCAGCGGTGTGGACTCGCGGCTCAGATCGTCATGGACGCGGCTCAGACGCTCGCGCAACTCTGCGCTGCGCGCCAGGAGCCACTCGCGAGCGCCTCTCAGCCGGTCGTCGATCATGGTGTGCATGGAAGCGATCGTGGCATAGGCGTGTGGCGGCTCACATTCGCTCGTATACCTATGATGTCAGTGGTATTGCGTACTCCCGCGCCCGATGTGCGCCGCCATACTGCGGTCAATGTTCCCGCGTGAAACCCAGGCGCTCATGGAAGCGGCGGTTGATGCCATCATCGTCATCGACCATCGCGGCCGGATGCAGGCCGTCAACGAAGCCGCGAGCCGCATGTTCGGCTATCGGTCCGATGAGCTGCTCGGTGAAAACGTGAGCGTGCTCATGCCCGAGCCCGATCGCAGCAGCCACGACGCCTACCTGGCCGAACACCTGAAAACCGGCGTCGCGAAAATCATCGGCCTGGGACGGGCGGTGACGGCGCAGCGAAAGGAAGGCACTCTTTTTCCCGCGCGGCTCTCGGTGGGACGTATCCCGGACAGCAACCCGCCGCGGTTCGTGGGCGTCGTGCGCGATACCACCTCGGAGCACGCGGCAACGGCGGAACTCAAACTCGAACGGGATCGCGCCAACGCATACCTGGAACTGCACGATTCAATCCTGGTGACGCTCGACGCCGGGCGCCGCGTGCGGGAAGTGAATACGCGCGGAGCCGAGCTGCTGGGCGCTCCGGCCCAGGACATTCTCGGCAGCGAATGGCTCGACTACATGCGCGGTGACGGCGAACGCGAATGCGCACGCCTGTTGCTCGAGAGCGCGCTCGCGAACGGCAGCTCGCGCGAGCGGGAGTTCGATGCGGTCATCGCCAATGGCGAGCCGCGTACGATCTACTGGCGCTGCATTGCGCGTCGCGCCGCCGATGGCACACCGGCAGGCTGGCTGTGTTCGGGCGTGGATATGACCGACCGGGTGCAACGCGAGGAGCAAGCGATGCTGGCGCAGAGCCGCATGACGCAAGTGGCGCGCCTCGCCACCATGGGCGAAATGGCGGCCGGACTCGCTCACGAGCTCAACCAGCCACTGACGGCGATCACCACCTATGCGCGCGCCTGCGAACGGTTTATCGACATGCCGGTACCCGACTACGCCGAGCTGCGCGACTCGGTGCGCGAAATCGCGGCCGAGGGACTGCGTGCCGGCGCCATCATCAACCGGTTGCGGAAGCTGGTGCGCAACGACGAGCAGGAAGAACACGTTCCCGCCGACATCAATGCAATCATCGATGAGTTGAAGGTGCTCATGTCAGCTGATGCACGTACATTTGACACGCGCCTGCACATCACGCTGGCACCGGGCCTGCCGAAAGTCAGCGCAAATGTGGCACAGCTGCAGCAGCTGGTTCTCAACCT
>DASQJS010000197.1:0-4929 GCA_035630995.1 Steroidobacteraceae bacterium
CCGGGGATTTTCACGCGGCGCGCGACTTGTTAGGCCGGCCGTATTCGATGCGCGGGCGGGTCGTCACTGGCGAAAAACTGGGCCGCAGGCTCGGGTTTCCGACCGCGAACATCCGCATGCGCCGGCACAAGCTGCCGTTTACCGGGGTTTACGCGGTGCGCGTGCGCGGCATTGACGGTAATCTCCCACGCGACGCCGTGGCGAGCCTCGGGTTTCGGCCCACGGTGGACGGGACGGAACCGCTGCTCGAAGTGCACGTATTCGATTTCTCCGGCTGGCTGTACGGCCGCGAGCTGGAAGTGGATTTCGTCGCGAAGATTCGCGACGAGGAAAAATTCGACAGCCTCGATGCGCTGGTGCGGCACATGCGCCAGGACGCGATCGTGGCTCGGGGCCTGCTCTTGAAGAGCCATGCCCCACAAGGTTAGTTAGAGGAAGAGAACTCAGTGGCGGACTACAAAAACACCATCAATCTCCCCGAGACCGGTTTTCCGATGAAGGCCGATCTCGCGCAACGCGAGCCGAAAATGCTGGCCGCGTGGGACCAGAACGACCTGTACGGAAAGCTGCGCGCCATCGCTCGCGGGCGTCCGCGCTTCGTGCTGCACGACGGACCGCCGTACGCCAACGGCGCGCTGCACCTCGGGCACGCCGTGAACAAGGTGCTCAAGGACATCGTCGTGAAGTCGCACACGCTCGACGGGTATGACTCACCGTACGTGCCGGGCTGGGACTGCCACGGTCTGCCCATCGAACACCAGGTGGAAAAGAAGCACGGTCGTGTCGGCGCGAAGATCAGCGCGAAGGATTTCCGTGCCGCCTGCCGCAAGTACGCGCATGAGCAGGTGGACCTGCAGCGCAGCGAGTTCAAGCGCTTCGGCGTGCTGGGTGACTGGAATCGTCCGTACCTCACGATGGACCCCCGATTCGAGGCCCAGCAGATCCGCGCGCTGGGGCACATCATCAGGAACGGACACTTATATAAGGGTGCCAAGCCGGTCCACTGGTGCCTCGACTGCCGTTCGGCGCTCGCCGAAGCAGAAGTGGAATATGAGGACAAGACCTCGTCCGCCGTGGACGTGGAATTCCGGGTGGTCGACAACACCGAGCTGGCGCGGCGCGTCGGCGTGAATCCGGACGTGCTCGGCGCGTTTCCGGTGTCCATCCCGATCTGGACCACCACGCCCTGGACGCTGCCCGCGAACGAAGCGGTGAGCCTTGGTCCCAAGATCGAATACGTGCTGCTCTGGGTATCGCGCAACGGCTCGTCCGAGTTGTTGGTGCTCGCCAATGAGCTGCTCGATGCCTGCCTGGCGCGTTACGGCCTCGGCAAGGGCCAGGTGCTGGTGCAGTTCGAGGGCGCCGCGCTCGAGCATTTGCAACTGGCGCATCCTTTCCTGCCCAAGCACGTGCCGGTCATCGTCGGCGAACACGTCACGCTCGAAGCCGGTACCGGCGCCGTGCACACCGCGCCTGCGCATGGCCAGGACGACTTCGTGATCGGACAGAAATACAGCCTGCCGGTGGACAACCCCGTGATGGGCGACGGCCGCTTCCGCGAGGGCACGCCATTCGTCGCCGGGCTGAAGGTGGACGAGGGTGGGGAGTTGCTCATCAAGGAGCTCGAATCCCGCGGCCGCCTGCTCAAACACGAACAGATCAAACACAGTTATCCGCATTGCTGGCGCCACAAGACGCCGGTGATCTTCCGCGCCACGCCGCAGTGGTTCATCAGCATGGACCAGAAGGGTCTGCGCGCGAACGCGCTGCGCGACATCAAGAAGGTGCAGTGGACGCCCGGCTGGGGCGAGCAGCGCATCTTCGGCATGATCGAGAAACGTCCCGACTGGTGTCTGTCGCGCCAGCGCACCTGGGGTGTGCCCATCGCGCTGTTCGTGAACAAGCAGACCCAGGAGCTGCATCCGCGGACAGCCGAGCTCATCGAGCAGGTGGCGACGCGCGTCGAGAAAGACGGCATCGACGCCTGGTTCGAAATGGAAGCCGCGGAGTTGTTAGGCGCCGAGGCGGAGACCTACGAGAAGGTCACCGACGTCATGGACGTGTGGGCCGACTCGGGTCTCACGCACGAATGCGTTCATCACACGCATCCCGACGACGTGAAACCGCCGGTCGATCTGTATCTCGAGGGTTCGGATCAGCATCGCGGCTGGTTCCATTCATCGCTGCTGATGTCGGAAGCCCTTTACGCGCGCGCGCCTTACAAAGGCGTGCTGACGCATGGATTCACGGTGGACGACAAGGGCCGCAAGATGTCCAAGTCGTTGGGCAACGTGATCCTGCCGCAGAAAGTGATGTCGACGCTGGGCGCCGATGTCATGCGCCTGTGGATCGCTGCCACGGACTACGCCAACGAAATGGGCGTGTCGGATGAAATCCTGAAGCGCATTTCGGATTCGTACCGGCGCATGCGCAACACCGTGCGATTCCTGTTGGGCAACCTCGCTGGTTTCGATCCGGCGGCCGACGCATTGCCGGTGGAGCAGATGGTCGCCATCGACCGATGGGCGCTCGCGCGCACCGCGGCACTGCAGGAAGAAGTGGTCGAGGCGTACCGCAAGTACGAGTACCACCTCATTTATCAGAAGATCCACAACTTCTGCGTGGTGGATCTCGGCGGCTTCTATCTCGACATTCTCAAGGACCGGCTGTACACCACGCCGAAGAAAAGTGTCGCGCGCCGCTCGGCGCAGACCGCGCTGTTTCACATCGCCGAGAGCATGGTGCGGTGGTTAGCCCCGATCCTGAGTTTCACGAGCGAGGAGATCTGGAGCTTCATGCCGGGAAAGCGCGGCGAATCCGTGTTCTTCGAGACATGGCATGCGTTGCCGAAGGTCGACGCCGGCGCGCTCGACTGGAACGCGCTCATCGCGCTCAAGACCGCCGTGGGCCAGGAGCTCGAGAAGCTGCGCGTCGCGGGCACCATCGGATCGTCGAACGATGCCGAGGTCGAGGTATTCTGCAAGGACGAGTTCCTGGAGCGCTTCAAGTCGCTCGGCGAAGAACTGCGTTTCCTGTTGATCGTGTCCAGCGCGCAGGTCAAACGCGTCAGCAACGCGGCCGGGCCGCCCGTGGGCGCCATCAAGGTCGCCGAGGTCGCGAAGGAAGGCGGGCTGTGGATTCGCGTCCAGGTAACCCCGGCGCCCAAGTGCGAACGTTGCTGGCATCACAGGCCCGAAGTGGGTTCCAATGCCGTGCATCCAACCCTTTGCGCGCGGTGCGTGGATAATCTCGACGGACCGGGCGAATCCCGGACATTCGTATGAACCAAAACGTGGACGCTGCCGTGCACATACCCGTTAGCGCCAGCGGCATTCGCTGGCTGTGGATCTCGGTGCTGGTGATCGCGGTCGACCAACTCACCAAGTTGTGGATCGAGCGCACCATGGTGCTGGGCGACTCTTTCGTCGTGTTGCCGGTGCTCGACATCGTGCGCGCGCACAACACGGGCGCGGCCTTCAGCTTCCTCGCGGATGCCGGTGGATGGCAGCGCTGGGCGTTTTCGTTGCTCGCGGTCGGCGTTTCGATCGCGCTGGTGGTCTGGCTGCGGCGGCTTGCGCTCCTCACCCATGCGCTGCTCGCGTTCGGCCTCTCGCTGATCCTGGGCGGCGCCATCGGCAATGTCATCGACCGGTTCGAGCACGGCTACGTCGTGGACTTCGTGCACGCGCATTGGGGCTCCGCCTATTTCCCCGCGTTCAACGTCGCCGATGCCGCCATCAGCGTCGGCGCCGCGCTGGTGATCCTCGACGCCATCCTGGAAGGACGGCGCAAGAAAGGAACATGAAGATCCTGCTCGCCAACCCTCGCGGGTTCTGCGCCGGCGTGGATCGCGCCATCGACATCGTGGAGCGCGCCATCGACCTGTTCGGCGCGCCTATCTACGTGCGCCACGAGGTGGTGCACAACGTCCACGTGGTCGAACGGCTGCGCCAGCTCGGCGCGGTCTTCGTCGACGAGCTCGACCAGGTACCCGATAGCGCTACGGTCATCTTTTCCGCGCATGGCGTCCCCGCCGCGGTCGAAAACGAAGCCGCGCGCCGTGGCCTCACCGTATTCGATGCCACGTGCCCGCTGGTCACCAAGGTGCACATGGAAGTCGCGCGGTATGCGCGCGAAGGACGCGACGTGGTGCTCATCGGCCACGCGGGCCATCCGGAAGTCGAGGGCACCATGGGCCGTTTCGACGCCGGCAACGGCGGCCGCATGCACCTCGTCGAGAATGTCGAGCAGGCCGCGAAGCTCGAGGTTCGCGATCCGGAAAAACTGGCGTTTGTCACGCAGACCACGCTCTCCGTCGACGATACCGCCGCCATCGTCGGCGCGCTGCGCGAGCGCTTCCCCTCGCTCGCCAGCCCCCGTCGCGAGGACATCTGCTACGCCACGCAGAATCGCCAGGACGCGGTGAAAGAGCTCATTGCCAATTGCGACGTGCTGCTCGTCGTGGGCTCGATCACGAGTTCGAATTCAAACCGCCTGCGGGAGCTAGCCGAACGGGCCGGGCGACCCGGTTATCTCATCGACGACGCCTCTTTCCTGAAGCGCGAGTGGTTCGAAGGGAAGGGCGCGGTGGGTGTCACCGCGGGCGCCTCGGCCCCCGAAGAACTCGTTCAGCAGGTGGTGGCGCGACTGCGTGAGTGGGGCGGCACGACGGCGTCCGAGCTCGTCGGGCGCGAAGAGCACGTGGTGTTTTCGCTGCCGAGGGCTTTGCGGGGAAGAAGCTAGGAATGGAGAGGGGGGTCCAGTAGATGGGCCCCAGCGAGCATCCCCCGCACAGGATTTCGTTCGCTTTTCGCCGGGCCCTTCGTTCAGGGTGGCATCGCTGGATTGCGGGCCGCCGCCACACGCAATGACACTTTCGTGCGGTTGTGAGGACCGGAAGCGAGAGTCCTGATGATGCGGAGAGGCGGC
>DASQJS010000198.1:0-5649 GCA_035630995.1 Steroidobacteraceae bacterium
GCATCGAGGCGCGACCCGAATACATTCCGCGACGACCGTCGCTGTTGCCGAAGCTGCTGGCCACCGTCAACGACAGCGAAGCCACGATGGCCGAGATGGCGCACATCATCGCGCAGGATCCCGCGCTCACCGGCAACCTGCTGCGCATCGCGAACAGCCCGATCTATCGCACCAGCAGCCTGCCCGTGGACAGCATCGACCGCGCGGTGACACTGGTCGGGGTGCAGGGGATTCGCTCGATCATCGCCACCGCGTTGCTGCAACCGGTCATGACATCGGGCTCGGGGGCGGCGTTCAGCAGATTCCCCGAGGTGGTCTGGGAGCACACGCTGTACGCCGCGATGGCCGGTGAAGCCCATGCCGTCCAGGTGGAGAATGCCGAGCCCTTCGTTTCGCAGCTCATCGGCCTGTTGTACGGGCTGTCGGCGATCGTGGTCTTCCGGATCGTGCGCGATCAGTTTGCGGCGCATCCCCATCTCAACCCCGATCCGGGAAGCATTGCCCGCATGCTCGAAACCTGGGTGGCGCCCACGGCTGGACGCATCGCCGTCAGCTGGGAGCTGTCCACCCGCGTCCAGTACGCGCTGGAAAGCCAGACCCTTGCCGCCGAACTCCAGATGGAGAATTCGCTGGGGCGATCCCTCAAATTCGGGCGGGTCGCGGGGGCACTTGTCGTCCTGTGCCGCCTGGGGCGCGTGACCGAGCAGGACGCCCGGGCGATCGTGGTTTCGGGCGAGGGTCGCCGATCGCAGGTCGAACGACTCTGGGATCGCCTGGCCTCGACCTATATCAGGAAGTAGCCCCCGGACCTTTCTCGCATCCACGTAATAAAGGTGACTTAGGGGTGGGAGAAAATGCGCCCTCGTGACACAAAGTATTCGTGGATGCCGGAACCCTACTGGTGTCCACAGACCAGAAGCTGCGGAACAAGACCCCCGTTTCCGCGCGACTAGAGCCCCGCACAGGCGGGGCTCTTTTTTTAGAGGGCGCAACTCACGGTAAGCTGCCGCAACAACGGGGGAGAAGAAATTGAATCAGGACATCCAGGGAGGGTGCATGTGCGGCGCCGTGCGCTATTCCGCTACCGCCAATCCGGCGAACAGCATGATTTGCCACTGCCAGTCGTGCCGCCGTTCCGCCGCGTCACCGGTGGTCGCGTGGGTCACGTTCGCCAAGGCCGAGTTTCGATTCACACGTGGCACGCCTCGCCAATACCAGTCCTCGCCCAAGGTGAAGCGCCACTTTTGCGGGGACTGCGGTTCGCCCCTGGCTTACGAGCACCTCGATACCAACGATTTCTACGATGTGACGACCTGCAGCCTGGATGCGCCATGGGGATTTCCGCCCACACATCATTCCTGGCTCAGCGACGACATTGGCTGGGTGAAATTTGGCGATGGTCTGCCCACCTTCGAGAGATCACGGTTTGGCGACCCCTCCTGAACTCGAGACATCGCGCCTCACGCTGCGGCGCCTGCTCTTCGATGACGCACCATTCCTGGTGGACCTGCTCAATCAACCCTCGTTCATCGAAAACATCGGCGATCGCGGCGTGCGCACTATCGAAGATGCGCATCGTTACCTGCGGGAAGGCCCGATGGCGATGTACGACAGGTTCGGCTTTGGCCTGTGGCACACGGCGCTAAAGAGCGGTGAGCCCCTCGGCATGTGCGGGCTGCTCAAGCGCGACAACCTGCCCGACGTGGACGTGGGCTTCGCGTTTCTGCCGCAGTTCTGGGGCCGGGGGTTCGCTTACGAGGCCGCTGCGGCGACGTTGCGCCATGGCGCGCAGAAGTTCGGCCTGACTCGCGTGGTCGGCGTGGTTTCCGAGGGCAACGCCGGGTCCATTCGCGTGCTCGAGAAGTTAGGCATGGGCTTCGAACGCATGGTTTCCATGCGTGAAGAGGAGCCCCCAATACGGCTCTATGGCCGCAGCCTCTAGCGGCGCGTGACCGAATCGCCGATCACCTTGCCGATCTTCGCGCCCGCATCGACGCGCAGCTCCACCGGCCGATCGAAACGCAGGTCACCTTCGACCACGCAGGTTCCGCAGACATGCACCTTGATGGGCTCGTCCTTGCCCCAGCCCCAGTTGGTGCCCTTGTTTTTCTTTACGTGAATGCCGCCGGCGACGCGTGCGCCGTCGTTGAGATCGATGTCGCCATTGATCGTGATGACCGAGCCCGAAACTTCGGCGCCGTTGATTTCGATCTCACCGGACACCGTGGATACATCGCCGCCGACGCGGGTGCGCCTGCCGAGTTCGACGCTGCCATTCACGGTGGAAGCCGTTCGTGTGACGGTGACGCCGTCACCGACATCGAGCGAACCGTTCACGGTCTCCGCTTCACCGAGTTTGGCGTCGTCCTCGACGACGATCTCACCGTTTACGGTCCTGGCCTCGTCGGCGGTTGCGCCGCGGCCGACGCGGACATTGCCGTTCACCGTGCTCAGTTTGCCGTAGGTCTGGCCGTCTTCGCCTCTGACCGAGCTGTTGACCGAGGAGATGTTGTGACCGTCGGCAGCGAACGAAACCGGGCTTCCCGCCCAGACGACAAAGGCAAGGAATGCAAAGACGACGAAAGCGGCAAGTTTCATGTGCGGTCCCTCGGGCGTGGTGCCTGTGCCTCATTTGACGCGCCGGGGGCGCGCCTGGTTGCAACCGCGAGAAGAGGACGCCGGGAAAAAAGAAGCCCCGCTTGCGGCGGGGCTCATTGGTCGCTTGCTTGCTTGTTGTGGAGGAGTGTTTCGCTCTTCTTGTTCTTGTCTGATGCGGTCTTTGTCGAGCCGCTTGTTATTAAGAAGAGCAATCGCTGTGCCAGAGGACTCCGACATCCGCGACGCTGCCCAATCGACCGTGCGGGGCCCCGTGGGATGCAAAGTTCGAGTTTGGGCAATATGTCACGTCGGCGCCGGCACCCCTGCTGTCAAAATCTTCGACGCATGGAAGGCGAAGGTCCGCGACATAACTTTGGGACAACGCAGCACAATTGCTTTGAAAACAATGGTTTGAATACCAGCCAGCGAGTGTAAATGAGTCCGACAGTCCAAAAATCATGTGCCCGAGCCTGGATTCTTGCCGTGGCGCTGCTGTCGACGCTGACCGCGCCACTTGCGGCGCGCGCCGAATCGATTCCGCGTCCGGAGGGCATTCAGTCCGACGTGAATTTCTGGATCCGCGTCTACACCGAAGTGACCACCAATGAAGGACTCCTGCACGACGAGCGCAATCTCGCGGTCGTATACGACACGTTGAAGTTCGGTCCCGGGGGTTCATCGCGCGAACGTCAGCGCATGGTCGACGAGCGGCGAGACCGCCACATCGCCGCCCTGCGTCGCATCATCGCCGCGCTGCCCACCGAAGCCGGACGCGAAGCCCTCTCCGCGGACGACAAGCGCCTGCTCGCGCTCTGGGGTCCGAATCCCAGCGTCATCATTCTCAAGGACGCGACTACCCGCATTCGCTTTCAGCTGGGTCAGTCCGACCGCTTCAAGGAAGGTCTGATCCGCTCCTCGAGCTGGGAAACCCACATTGCGGAGACTTTCGCGAACCAGGGTCTGCCGCCCGAACTCGCGGTGCTGCCGCACGTCGAGTCATCGTTCAACGCCGCCGCCTACTCGAAGGTGGGTGCCGCGGGACTGTGGCAATTCATGCGTTCGACCGGCCGGCGATACATGCGCGTCGATGACGCGGTGGACGAGCGCCTCGACCCGTACCGCTCGACGGAAGCCGCAGCCCAACTGCTGGCCTATAACTATCGGGTGCTCGGCAGCTGGCCACTGGCGCTCACCGCCTACAACCACGGCGCCGCCGGCATGCGCCGCGCGAAGGAGTCCGTGGGCACGGACGACTACGTCAAGATCAACCGCACCTACAGCAGCCGGACTTTCGGATTCGCGTCGCGCAACTTCTTTCCGTCGTTCCTGGCCGCGCTGACCATCGATGAGAATCCCGAAAAATATTTTGGTGCGCTCCAACGGCGCCCCGAACAGAAATTCCGCGAAATCACCATGCCGGCGTATGTGCGCCTGGCAACGCTCGAGAGCACGCTGGGTGTGGATCGCGAACAGCTGCGCGTACTGAACCCCGCGTGGCGCCCGACCATCTACAACGGTACCCGGCTCGTGCCGCGTGGCTACCGGCTGCGGCTGCCCGCGGACACGACGGAAAGATGGACCGCGGAAATGCTGAGCGCGAGATTGCCCGCGAACGAGTTGTATGCCGGGCAGGTCACGCCGCGCACGCATCGCGTGCGCAAGGGCGAAACCATGTCGGCGATTGCGCAGCGCTACGGCATGTCGGCCGCGCGACTCGGTGAAATGAACGGTCTGTCTGCGAACGCCAGCCTGCGCGCAGGACGCCGGCTGCAACTGCCCGAGCAGTTGCCGCGGACACTGTCGGGCGCAGCACCCACTGCGACGGTGGCCGCGGCCGAAAGCGCTCCGCCGTCACCCGCGAACGCGACAGCGGCGAGCGCGCCGCTGGGTGACTTCTATGTCGTTCGTCGTGGCGATTCGCTCGAGACAATTTCCTCGCGAGTAGGTGTGCCTCAGGCGCAGCTCCTCACGATGAACGCGCTGCGCAATCCGGACTTCCTGTACGAAGGGCAACGCCTGCGAATTGCCGGCGAAGCCGTCGCGGTGACGCAGGCTGAAGCCGACGTGAAAGTCGCTGCCATCGACGCCGCGCGCGGCGAAGCACAGCGCGAAGGTGCCGCGGTACAAGTGGTTCGTGAGGAAACCACGCGCCCCATTGGCTCTGGAGAACCGACCCGAGGACGGGCGCGGTCGGCTGCCGCCGTCGCCATGGAGGCCGCGACCACGCCGGAGGTTGCCACCGCGGTGGTGCAGGCGGCGGAGAGCGCACGCCAGCCGGTATCGGCGGCGCAGGCCGAAGAGCTGAGCCCGGCTCTCGGCCCGGTCTCGGTGACGCAGGGCCTGGCCGACTCGATCGACTACCAGGTGCGCGACGATGGCTCGATCCGCGTCGAAGCCACCGAAACTCTTGGTCAATACGCCGACTGGCTGCAGATTCCCACGCAGAAGCTGCGCGTCGTGAACAAGCTCAAGGCACGGCAGCCCGTGTTGCTCGGCCAGAAACTCAACCTGGACTATTCGCGCGTGTCGCGCGAGGCGTTCGAACAGGTGCGGCGCGACTATCACGCCAAGCTGCAGGGCGAATTCTTCGTGCAGCACCGAATCGCCGGCACCGAGGTCTACATCGTACGGCGCGGTGACTCGCTGTGGACCATGACCCAGAAATTCAGCAACCTGCCGATCTGGCTGCTGCGCCAGTACAACCCGGACACGGACCTTTCCGATCTTCGCGCGGGTACGCAGGTGGTGATGCCGCGTGTGGAAGTCGTATCGGGTAGCTAGGAAGAGGGATGCGGGGGAGGGGGTGCGTGCCCCAGCGAGCAGTCCGCGCACAGGATTTCGTTCGCTTATCGCTGGGGTTTCGTAAAGAGGGGGCAGTTTGGGGGTGTGCGGGCCCCAGCGAGCAGTCCGCGCACAGGATTTCGTTCGCTTTTCGCCGGGCCCTTCGTTCAGGGTGGCATCGCTGGATTGCGGGCCGCCGCCACACGCAATGACACTTTCGTGCGGTTGTGAGGACCGGAAGCGAGAGTCCTGATGATGCGGAGAGGCGGC
>DASQJS010000199.1:0-20019 GCA_035630995.1 Steroidobacteraceae bacterium
GCATCTGCAGATCCTTGACGATCGCAGCCTGCTTCTTGTCGTCGACAATGAGATTGATGATCGAGGAATAGAACTTCTCGTTGTCCACCAGCGTCATCAGCTTCTGGTGGTTGAGAGTGATGGCGCGCGGCTCCGCGTGACCACCGTAAAGGATTGCCGGCACTCGTCCCGCGTGACGCAGGCGGCGGCTCGCACCTTTGCCCTCCGCATCGCGGAACTCGGCGGCGAGTTCGAAAGAAATACGCATGATTGAAACTCCAGTTACATCAATATTCGACGGACACCGCGACCAGTGCCGCCACCCAAGAGGTGCCGGGCCGGGAAACCGGGATAACTCGGGGCCTGCGCCACTCGCTGAGTTATCCCGGTTTCCCGGCCCGGCACCGTCTAATCCAGATACAGGCTGCTCACTGAGTCTTCGTCGCGGATGCGACGGATGGTCTCGGCCAGCAACCCCGCAACCGACAACTGCCGGATGCGTCCACATTGTCTCGCCTCGGTCGAGAGCGGGATGGTATCCGTCACCACCAGCTCATCGATCGCGGACTTCGAAATCTTCTCGATGGCATTGCCGGAGAGGATGGCGTGCGTGATGTAAGCCACCACCTTCAGGGCGCCCTCGTCCTTCAATGCCTGCGCACCGGCGGCCAGCGTGCCCGCGGTGTCCACCATGTCGTCGATGAGCACGCAGGTCTTGCCGCGCACCTCACCGATGATGTTCATCACCTTCGACTCGTTCGGCCGCGGACGGCGCTTGTCGAGGATGGCCAGGTCCGCATCGTCGAGCCGCTTCGCCAGCGCTCGCGCGCGCACCACGCCACCAACGTCCGGCGACACCACGATCAGGTTCTCGTAGCGCTGCCGGTATGCATCGCCCAGCAACACCGGAGATGCGTACACGTTGTCCACCGGGATGTCGAAAAATCCCTGTATCTGGTCCGAGTGCAGGTCGATCGTCAGCAGACGATCCACACCCGCGCTCTGAATCATGTTCGCCACCAGCTTCGCGGTGATCGCCGAGCGCGTGGCGCGCGGCCGGCGATCCTGGCGCGAGTAACCGAAGTACGGCACCACCGCCGTGATCTTGGCCGCCGATGCGCGCCGGCAGGCATCGACGATGACCAGCAACTCCATCAGGTGGTCGTTGGTCGGCGGACACGTGGGCTGCAGGATGAACACATCCCGCCCGCGCACGTTCTCCATCAACTCGATGTTCACCTCGCCGTCGGAAAACCGCCCGACGTAGGCGCGGCCCAGCGGTGTCGTCAGGTGACGCGCGATGTCGTGAGCCAGCGCCGGATTGGCGTTGCCCGCAAACAAGGTCAGCGTTTCTGATTCGGCCACTAGCTACTACTCCCACTCGATAATCTTCTTGAATGGGGACAGGTTGAAGGCAACCTGTCCCGCATCCGATTACTGGCTGGGGTGGAAGGATTCGAACCTCCGAATGGCGGGATCAAAACCCGCTGCCTTACCACTTGGCGACACCCCAACTGCCTAACTCTTCGAGCAGCGGGCCAGTTCTTCCAGCAAAGGAGAACTGTCCAGCCCGCGCGCGACCCACGCGCGCCACTCATCCGGCACTCGTGCTGCGACGCGCTCCGCGTCTTCGACGCGCGAGAATTTCGCGAACACGCACGATCCCGTACCCGTGAGTCGCGCAGTGCCGTGCCGCGCAAGCCAATCCAACGCCTCAGCCACCGCCGGAAAGCGCGCACGCACGACTGCTTCGCAATCGTTACGCCCGCCCGTTTCCAAAAAGCCGCGCATTGTGGTGGGGGGTGAATTCCGTGTCAATTCAGCAGCCTGGAATACGGCGGCCGTGGGAACGCTAACTCCGGGAAATATGACGAGGTACCAGGAATCCGCCCCGAGACTCACCGGCGTGAGCTTTTCGCCGATGCCTTCGGCCCAGGACGAGCGCCCGGCTGCGAAAACGGGCACATCTGCTCCTAAAGCAGCGCCAAAAGCCCCGATCTGCTCCGATGTATAGCCCAAATTCCACATCTGATTGAGCGCCAGCAGGGTCGTAGCCGCATCGGAACTGCCGCCGCCCATCCCGCCCCCCAGGGGAATTCTTTTCCTGACCGAAATTTCCGCCCCCAGCCGCGTGCCACTCACCTGCTGGAGCGCCCTGGCTGCCCGGACGACCAGATCCTCGGATTCCGGGACGCCCGCCGCCCCGAGCGGACGACTGATCGAACCGTCCGTCCGGACGGTGATCTCGATGCGATCGCAGAGGTCGATGAGCTGAAAAACGGTCTGCAGCTCGTGGTACCCGTCCTGGCGGCGGCCGACGACGTGAAGCATCAGGTTGAGCTTGGCCGGTGCGGACCAGGCCACCATTTCCGAAGCGCTCACGGCTGCCAGTTTTCTACCAGCAGCTTCAGACGCGCGCCCTCGCGTTCGGCCGTGAGCCGCTGCGGCAACGCAAATCCGAGGCCGGGAGCACGCGAATTGATGCTGACGTGCCAGCCGTTCTGCGTGAAATCATGGATCTCACCGCTGCCCGCATCCTGGTTGATGCTGACCTCGCCCGGCGCCGGAAGGCCCAGCAACCACCAGCGAAGCTCGGTCAACGGCAACTGAAAGCCGAGTCGTCGCTCGAGTTCATCGCGCGCGGCTTGTCCATCGAGCTTCTCGCCGCGACTGGTGGCGATGGCAATGCCCTCGCCCTCGATGTCCACGCGCAGGCCGCCGATTCCGAGCGGGCCGTCGAGCGCGAGATTCGAGCTCCGGGACTGCTGTTGATAACGAAGGCTGGCAGAGAAGCCCTGCCCCTGCGCGGCGACCGCGACACGTCCGCTCAGGCCATAACGGTCGAGCTTTTCGAGAGCGGCGCGCTGCTCGGGCCACGGAGCGTCGGCTCCGGGGCCAATGTCCGCACTGGGCGGCAGCGTCCGGCAGCCGGCCGACAACAGCAGCACGGCCATGGCGGCCGTGGCGGCGAGAGCGCCGCGCACTGCTAACTACTCGTGGACGTGGGCGGAGGCTGCAATATGGGCCCCGGTCCGCCGTCCGGGTCGGGAGCGTCGCTGTCGGGCTTCGGCTTGGCAGGCGGTTCGAGCTTCGTGCCGGTCAGCCGTTCGATGGTGTCGCGCAGCGGCTTCGAGTCCGGCGCACGTGCCAGCGCCCGCGCCCACAGCGTGCGCGCTTCCGACTGTTTGCCGTTGACCCACAGGACCTCGCCCCAGTGCGAGGCGATTTCGGAGTCGGGGAAGATGCGGTAGGCGCGCTCCAGCAGAGGTATTGCGCCGGAAACGTCACCACGCCGAAAGAGCACCCAGCCCAGGCTGTCGAGAAACGCGGGATTGTCGGGGGATGCCGTGAGTGCCTTGCGAATCAGCGTTTCCGCGCGCGGCAGTTTCTGGTTGCGGTCTGCCAGCGAATAGCCAAGCGCGTTCAACAGGCTGGCGTCTTCCGGACGATCTTTGAGCAGGCTTTCGAAGCTGCGCACCGATTCGCGCTCCATGCCCGCCTTGTCCTGGATGAGCGCGATCTGGTAGCGAACACCCGGATGATCGGGAAAACGTTCGAGCGCAAGCTGCAGCAACGCGATGGCTTCGTTTGAATGGCCGACATCCGCGAGCAACGCCGCCTTGGCGAATTCCACGTCGAGAATTTCCGAGCGTTCCTTGGCCGCGTGTTCGTCGAGCATGCGGAACGCGGCGTCGCGCTCGTTCTTGGCGAGCAGCAGGCGCGCCGCGCGCCCGCGGACGATGAGGCCACCGCCCGCTTCGGCGAGGCGGGAGTAACCCTCGAGTGCGAGATCCGTGCGGCCTTCGCGCTCGGCGATGGACGACAGGAAGAAGAACGCCTCGGGCGCCTCCGCAGGCGAGCTGATCAAACTACCGAATCGGCGCCCGGCTTCGGTCAGGTCGCCCATCTGGTAGGCAAGCTTGCCCAGCCGCAGATCCGCTTCACCGCGGATGGACGCATCCTCGCGCATGCTCTCGAGCTCCTGGCGAGCTTCGTCGATTCGATCGAGGCGCATCAGGGTGTCGACGTAGGCGAAACGTTCGGTGTCCGGATCGAGAGCCGCCGCTTCCTGTGCAACGGCGACTGCCGCAACGGCGTCGCCTTCGGCCGTAAGTACTCTTGCGAGCTGTGCGCGCGCCGTGCCGGATGCCGGCTCGTTGGAGAGCATGCGGTCGGCAAGCTTGTGCGCGGCAGCGAAATCGAATGACTCGAGCGCCAGGTCGACGCCCGCGGCGAGCAGCCTTTCCGAGACCTCGGGCGAATCGAGCCGGGGCCGCAGGGTTTTCAGTGCGATGGCGGAACCACCGGCATCGCTGACTTCACCCATGAGCTTGATGAGCGACTCGTCGCCGCCCAGGGCTTGTGTGCGCAGGATTGCCGCTGAAGCTTCATCGGGTTGGTAGAGCCGCACGGCGGCGAGCGCCACCGCGGCGGACGCACCCGCGCTTTCGGGATCGAGTTTTTGCCAGCGCCGCGCGGCCTTCGCGCTCGCGCTGATCTGCTGGCATTCGGAGGCGATCTCGCTGGCGCGCTTGGAAATGCTGGCGTCGTTCGAGGCGAATGCCGCCTTGATGTAACGGTCGGTGCCACCCCGGCAGTCGCCGCGCGACAGCGCCATGTCGGCGAGCACGAGATCGGCGCTGTCGGAATTGGTGGTGGACAACGCCATGACGCCCGCCGGCAACAGCGCCGCCAGGGCCAGTGACAGGAGCATCGAAGCGGTTTTTCGTGGCATGGAAGGCACTATAACTGGACCTCCGCCCCTTACAATGGTTCGCGTGAAAGACACCATTCGACTGCGGCTCGAAAAAATGGTCGACCGCTATGAGGAAATCGGGCGCTCGCTGGCAGACCCTGCGGTCATCGGCCGACAACGTGAATTCCGCGAGTTATCGCAGGAATATGCCCGCCTGACGCCGGTGGCGGAAAAGTTCGGCGCGTTCCAGACGCTCGAGCGTGAGCTGAAGTCGGCCCGCGACATGCAGAACGACAGTGATCCGGGCATGCGCGAAATGGGCCAGGAAGAAATGACCCGCCTCGCTCCCGAAATCGAGCGCGCCGAAGACGCGCTGAAGATGTTGCTCATCCCGCGCGACCCGCGCGACGACAAGAACATCTATCTCGAAGTCCGTGCCGGCACCGGCGGTGACGAGGCGGCCATCTTCGCCGGCGATCTGTTTCGCATGTACGCCCGCTTCGCCGAGACACATGGTTTCACGGTCGAGATACTTTCCGAGAGCCTGGGAGAGCACGGCGGCTATCGCGAGGTCATCAGCCGCATCGCGGGCGCAGGCGCGTTCGCGCGCTTCAAGTTCGAGTCCGGCGTGCATCGCGTGCAACGTGTACCGGCCACCGAAGCGCAGGGACGCATTCACACCTCGGCCTGTACCGTGGCCATTCTTCCCGAGCCCGATGAAGTGGAAGCCTCGGATCTGAATCCGGCCGAGCTGCGCATCGACACCTTTCGCGCCTCGGGCGCGGGCGGCCAGCACGTCAACAAGACCGACTCCGCCATCCGCATCACGCATCTGCCCTCGGGTCTGGTGGTCGAGTGCCAGGACGAGCGTTCGCAACACAAGAACCGATCACGCGCCATGGCGCTCATGAAAGCCAAGCTGATGGCCGCGGAACAGGAAAAACGCGACAGCGAAATCGCCAGGAACCGCAAGCTGCAGGTGGGCACGGGCGATCGTTCCGAGCGCATCCGCACGTACAACTTTCCCCAGGGCCGCGTCACCGATCACCGCATCAACCTCACGTTGTACAAGCTCGGCGACATCATGCAGGGAAAAATCGACGAACTGCTGGACTCGCTGCAACACGAGCACCAGGCAGAGCAGCTCGCGGAGGAAGAACAGCGGGGCGCTGCGTGAACGCGGCCGCCCGCGGGCTCGAGGCGGCTCCGATGCTGGGCGTCGCGAGCGCCACCGGTGTCGACGCGCATCTCGTGCTGGCCGGCCCCGGCGCCCGGTCTCTCGCCTTCCTGCTCGACTGGCTCATTCGCACCGCACTCGCGGCGGCGTACCTGCTGCTCGCATCGTGGCTGTTACTCGGCAACTTTCATTTCGAAATCGGTCCCGACGACGAATCGCTGTGGTACCTGGCCGGCGCGCTGCCGGCCACGCTGATCTATCTTCTCTACCACCTCATCCTCGAGCCATTGATGGCGGGCCGAACGCCGGGCAAGCGCCTTGCCGGGCTGCGCGTATTGACACTCGAAGGCCTGGTCCCATCGGCGGGCGCGCTGATCACGCGCAATGTTTTCCGCCTGATCGATTCCATGCCGGTGTTCTATGTCGTCGGACTGCTGTTCGTGTTCTTCGGCCGGCAACACCAGCGCCTCGGCGACATAGCGGCCGGCACCGTGCTTGCGGTTGAACGCGCGCCGTTCCTCGAAAAGCTGGCGCGGTGGCGTCGCGACCCCACGGCGCACGGTGAATGGCGGGCCGCGCGACAACGCGCCGCGGCGCTCAGTCGCCGCCGTGGCACCGACGTGGACGACGCGCTCGCCGTAGTCGACGACTATCGCCGCGCCGCGCACGCGCTCGCCATCGAGCGGCAATCCGCGCCTCCCGTTCGCTCCGCCGAATACCTGGAAGCGGTGTATTCCGATCTGCACGACACCATTCACCGGCCCGCACGCCGCATTCCGCTCCAGCTTCTCTCGTTGATGCGTGATCGGATCCCGGCCGACCTGAGTGTCATGAAGGTGCACATCCTGTCCGTCACGCTGCTGTTCATCGTGTCGGTGGTCACGGGCGCGTGGCTGGTCTACAGCTACCCGGACCTCATCGCGCTGTTCGCGAATCCGCAGCTCATCGCCACCGTCGAGCGTGGCGAGTTGTGGACCGATGGACTGCTCAACGTCACTCCGTCAGCGGTGCTCTCGGTGTCCATCCTCACCAACAACATCGTGGTGTCGTTTTTCGCGTTCTGCTCGGGCATCGTCTTTGGCCTCGGCACCTTCTACCTGATCGGCACGAATGGCCTGTCGCTCGGCGCCATATTCGCGTTCACCACCCAGCACGACCTCGGCGGGCGGCTGTTCGACTTCATCGTTGCTCACGGATGCGTCGAGCTCTCGTGCATATGCATCGCCGGCGCTGCCGGCTCTTACCTCGGCGAAGCGTTGATTCGGCCGGGAGAACGCTCGCGCAGCGAAGCGTTTCGCGCCGCGGCGGCCGAGGGGATTCGCGTGATGCTGGTGGTCACGCTGTTGCTGCTCATCTGCGGCTTCATCGAGGGATACGTGTCGCCGGACCCGGAAGTCCCGCGCTGGGCACGCGTCACCATCGGCGTAGGTTACTGGCTGTTCATGATTTCGCTGTTGCGCGGCTACGTGTTCGGTCGCAGCCGCGGCGGGGAAATTGCGACCTAGGGAAGAGCTTCCCTGGCGCTCAGATTCGCCGGCGGCTGCGCAGCCTCAGGTAAGAATCGAGTACGGCCTTGTCGAGTTTGTTGTCGGCTTCATCGAGCACGACTATCCCCCGCTGCCGCAATTGCATCACCTGCAATTGCGCGCGCTGATGATGTTCGCGTGCGGCAATCTTGACGGCGGGATCGCGCCACGCCCGTGCCGGATCCGCGGTGAGGCGCTCGATCTCGGCGGCGTGCGGCGCGGCGACGATGGGCTGATGACGCGGCACGAGCGCCTTCAGCGCCCGCATCAGCAGGTCATTGCGCGCCGGATCGGCGAGATCGGTGAGCCAAACTACCAGCCCACGGTGGCGCAACAGCCGCCGAACGTGAATCGCCGCGGCCACCGGATTGGATTCACCGCGGTCACTCTCGAGGATCTCGAGCTGGTGGCGCAACCGGGCGACAGCGTTCAGTCCACGCTCCGGAATGCTCGCGCTCAAAGTACGATCCGCGTACACCAGCAATCCGACGCGGTCTTCTATCGAGACCGCGTATTCGGCCAGCCTCGCGGCCACGTTCGCGTAGAGCCCGAGCCGGTCGAGCATGCCGGCGCGCACGCGGCTGCTGCGGCCGGCATCGATCACCAGCAGGATCTCCAGATGCTGGGCTTCGCTGTATTCGCGTGAAATCAGCGTGCCGCGGCGCGCCGTGGCTTTCCAGTCGATACGCGACAGTGCATCACCACCGACGTAGTCGCGCAGCTGCAGCAGTTCCACGCCCGTGCCTGGCAGCCGTCGCGGCGTTTCACCGGCGGATTCACCGGGCACCGGCCGCCCCCTGTTCGGCAGGCTGTCCGGCGCCACTGTGAACGCCGTGTCCTGCTGCAGTTCGCGCGCCCACCACGCGAGAGCGAACCGCCCTAACAACCGTGCGGGCACGTTGCCGAACCGGCCGGCGCCGAGTCGCAACGGCAGCAGCTCGGCCGGATCGCGCAGCTCTCCCTCGGGCGGCAGCGTTATGCACCGCACCTCGGTGGTCTGGCGCAGCGCCGGCGGCAACACGCGGGCGTACTGCAACACGATCTCGCGGCCCCGATTGTGCGCAAAGGCGTACGCACCCCGCACCTGCCTGCCAAGTTTCAGGCGGTCGTCGTAACGCATGGCCATCGTCACCTTCGTACCGCGCAGGTACCACGCCTCGATCGCCAGGCCCAGCAGCAGCAGGAATGCCGGGAGCAACCAGGCCCCCGCGAATGCCGGCACGTCCGACCACGTCCCGGCCACACCTAACAAGGCGGTAAGGGCGACGAACAGGTAGCCGCGCAGCGCGAAGTGCATTGGTCAGCGCGGTACCGGGGTGGCGTCCAGGATCGCGCCAACGATGCCGAGGTCCGTCTCACCGTCGAGCGCCGCCTCCGGCTTGAGCACCAGCCGATGCGCGAGCACCCAGCGGGCCACCGCCTGCACATCGTCCGGACTCACGAATTCACCCCCGCGCAAGCCCGCGTGGACACGCGCCGCCCGGAGCAGCGCCAGCGCGCCGCGCGTCGACAGACCGAGCGCCACGCGCGGATGTTCACGCGTGGCGTGCGCCAGGTCGAGCACGTAAGTGGAGAGCGCTTCCGACACGTGCAGCGCACTGGCAGCGGCGCGCGCCTGGTGCAGGAGGACGCGATCGATGCCCCCCAGATCGGCCGGAATGGCATCGCGCGCCTCGAGCTCCGTGCCATAACGCTTCAGGATCTCGCCTTCGGCCTCGCGCTCCGGATAACTCATGTCGATGCGCAGCATGAAGCGATCGAGCTGGGATTCCGGTAGTGGATAAGTCCCTTCGAACTCGCGCGGGTTCTGCGTCGCCAGCACCAGGAAGTCTTCCGGCAGCGGATATAGATCGCGCTCCGAAGTAACCTGGCGCTCTTCCATGGCTTCGAGCAGCGCCGACTGCGTTTTGGGTCCGGTGCGGTTGATCTCGTCCACCAGCAACACGTCGGCGAACAGCGGCCCACGCCGGAACACGAATTCGTTCTTCGACGCATCGAAGATGTGTGTACCGACGATGTCGCTCGGCATCAGGTCCGCGGTGCCTTGCACGCGCTTGAACTCGCCACCCAGCACGCGTGCGAGCGTCTTGGCCAACAACGTCTTGCCGAGACCCGGCGGGCCCTGCACCAGCACGTGACCGCGGGCAATGAGCGCGATACACAGCGCGCGGATGACGTCCTCGGCGCCGACGATGACTCGCGCGATCTCGCGCTGCACGGATTGTTCGAAGGTTGCGACTTGGGTGTTCATGTTTTCAATCGTGATTCCAGGTGATCCAGGAGGTTCTGCAATTCAATGATCGGCAGCTTGCGGGCGGAGTGCGCATCCGCATACCAGGCTTTCATCTGGTCGAGTTCCTGCGGAAGGATGGCGCCATGGCGCTCGAGCCATTGCCACTGGTCGCCACGTTCGGGCGCCTTGCCGCCCGCGCGGCGCACGGCACGATCCACGCGCGCGAAGAACAGCTCGAACAGGCGCACGGCGGTGCGCGACGGTGTGACGGTGCGGGCGATGAGACCGCCGGCGTGCCGCACGAGCTCGGCTTCCGACGGATCGTGCAGCTCGACGGGAGGAGCCCGCAGCCGTGTGGAACCCAGCACCCAGACCAGCCACAGGCCGAGCACGATGAACATGGTCTTGTACAAGCGCGCATCTTCGTAGAACCGCGCGGGATCGTAACTGGCCGAAAGCCCCTGGCGCAGGTCATCGAACAACACCACCCCGTTCGGTGACATGCGCGCGCTGACGATGTTGGCCAGGAGGCGCGCATTGTCGGCATTGCCGAGCGCACGGTTGGTGAACAGTGAACCACCGGCGCTCAGCAGCACGCGCCCTTCACCCACGCGCTGTTCGAATAGCGCACCTTCTCCGCCGGCGGTGCGCGCCAGCGTGAGCACGAAGTTGTCGTACGGCATTCGCAGCGACCAGTCTTCGGCCGAGTAATCCGTCACGAGCTCGAGGGTTTTCACGCCTTCGAGCAGTACATGCGGGCCCGTTGCGGTCAGCGTGATCTTGTCCGGGACCTCGAGTAGTTTGCCGCGCTCCGCGTCGAATTCGTCTTCGGAATCCTCATCCTCGTCGCCATCCTTGTGTTTGGCGGCGCGCGCATCCGCCTCGCGCACGCGTTGCGCCAGCGGAGTGTCATCGAGCCGGGTCTCGCGCGCCCTGGGAGTCTCGAACTCGATCGCGGTCAGCGATTCGATTTCCACCACCGCCCCCGCCGAACGCCGCGCGGCCCAGTCCGGCTGATCGAGCAGCGCGGCATTGATGAGCAGCGTGTTACCGCGCCGGACCCATCGGTCGAGCGCACTGAGCTCATCGCTGTGAAACACCTCCACCGCGGGCAGCGAGAGGATCAGCAGGTTGCCACGCGGCGACAGGTCGAGGTCAGACAGCGCGCCGTAACGTTCGCGCAGCGACCGCACCTCCACGCCGGAACGCTGCAGCCATTCGTACAGGCCGGCGTAGCCATTGCCGCGACGTTCTGCGGTGGTGGGCCGCGCGATATTGGCATCAGGATCGAACGACGGCGACGGGCGCAGCCACAGGCCATAAAACGCGGCGAGGGCCGCCAGCGCCAGCAGAAATGCGACGCCGCGTTCGCGCATCAGCGACCGCCCTGCCGGGCGAAATTTTCGAGCAGCGCTTTCGCCGTGACCACGGTTCCTTCGATATCCGCATCAGGAGGCGAAGCGGCGGCAAATCGCACTGCTTCGGCGGTAGCGCCCACGGCGCGCAGCGCCTCGCGTTCGTCGGGCGAATCGAGGCGCGCACGCCTCGCAATCGCGGAAGCAGTGAGGCCCTCCGCGGCCGGCAGGCGCTGCGCGCGCGTCAGCGCCTCGCCTAACAACCGCAGCAGCATTCCCGGGCGCTCGGCCAGCGGCGCATTCGCCACGTCCGCGAGCAGCAGCCGCCGGCGCCATTCGGCCGCCGGGTTCTGGCGCGCCGAGATGCGCCGAACACCGCCAAAGAACCCGGCCGCGCGCACCTCCGACCAGATGACGAGAGCCACGAGTACGCCGACCAGCGCATAACCCGTGTAGGTGATGAATTGCGCGACGCCCTCGCTGGTCTTGAACTGCCGGGCGAACTTGTCGAGCCAGCCCGCGTCGTCCTCGTCCTCGCGGTTTTCGAGCTTGTCCTTGAGCCAGCGTTTGAAGCGCTCCCACCGCGTCACAGCCTGCTCGCCCTGGTCGTCGAGATTGGCGAGCACCGGCTCCAGGCGGTCACGCGTGGGAGCATCCCGGCTCGAGGCGCCGTCGCGCGACTGCCGCACGAGCTCGGCGAGCGCCCGCAGGCTTTCGGCGGTAATTTCTTCGCGCCGCTCGCGCATCGACGACGGCAGCAGATTGCGCCATGGCGCGCCGGCCAGCGCCGGCATCAGGTCCGGGCAACGTTTCTGGATACGCTCGATGCCGATATCGACGCGGGCATCGAGTCGCGCGCGGCAGGATTCCACCGCGCGCAGCGCCGCGTCGTCGGCCGGTTGTGCGACACCCCAGGCGATGAGCCCTAACAACCCGAGCCAGCGTTTCACGGCGAGGCCCCGCGCCGTTCCTGGTCGCGCACTTTCAGATCCTGGTAAGCGACGATGAGCACCGCGAGCACGAAGGGCACGCCGAAGGCGCCGATGACGAGATAGAAAATGGAGGCGAGCATCGCGACCAGGAAAAGATCGACGCTGCCGAAGATCGGCGACAACATGGCTGCGACGCTGAACGGGAGCAGATTGAACGCCATGAGCATGAGTGCCGTCGTCAGGATGATCCCGACCAGGCGCCACGAGCGGTGAATCGACAGGCGCACCGCGCGCGCAATCGCCGCGAACGGCCCGAGGCCATCACACCAGAATGCAGGCAGGGCCACCACGAACAGCGCCACCGGCCACAGCAGGGGCACCGCGGCAAATATCAGCGCTTCGGTTGGCAGGGCAGCGTCCAGCACCGGCACCACGACGAGCATCGCCGCCGGATAGGCGAACGCGAACAGCGTGGCGAGCAAGGCGGTCGGCAGCCGCTTGAGCGCGATGGCAATTTCGCGGCGAAATCCTGGCCTCACTCCCTGGGCCACCGCGTTGAGCCGCAATGTGATCACGCCGAGCAGCACGACGCTCATCACGAACACCGTGGCGTAACCAATCAGTCGGTAATTCGGAATCACGAACGAGACGCCACTCCCGCGAGGAATCAGGAACGTGGAGTACAGGGTCGGCAATTCGAGCACCAGGACGGCAAGCCCGGAATACGGCAGGCAGCGAAAGATGCCGGCGCGAAACAGGCGATACGCCGCGTCCAGCACCTCGGCCGTCATGAGCGGCCGGTCCGGCGGGAGTTGCCCGGCCGCATCCACTGTTTGCGCTCGGTACATGCCCGGCATGATACCGATGCGCCGGGGAAGTCGTGCATCATCGCTGCATGTCCGACCTCACCGGCAGGCTCGACCTGTCCGACAGCGAACGTCTCCTGGCAAACGCCGCACGCACGATCCATCGCCGCGATGCGGAAATCCTGCTCGCCGCCTGCTGGCGCAAGAGCCGCTCACAACTGTTGGCCAACATCGGCGAAACAGTGCCTGTCGAGGTCGCGGCCAGTTTCGAGGATGCGCGCCGGCAGCGCGCCGACGGCGTACCCGTTGCCTATCTTCTGGGCCGGCGCGAATTCTGGTCGCTGGACTTCGCGGTAAATCCCGCAGTGCTGGTGCCGCGCCCCGAAACCGAACTGTTGGTGCAGCGAGTTCTCGATCTCGTCGGCGCGACAGAAGCTGACGTCGCGGACCTGGGCACCGGTTCAGGCGCGATCGCCATTGCGCTCGCCCATGAGCGCCCGGGTTGGCGAGTACTCGGCACCGACATCTCCGAACTGGCGCTGGCGGTGGCCCGGGGAAACGGCGAACGCCTCGCCGGTGGACGGGTCGAGTGGGCTTCGGGCGACTGGTACGCCGCGCTGGGCAGCCGCCGTTTCGACGTCCTGGTCAGCAATCCGCCCTACGTGGCCGCGGATGACCCCGTGCTCAGCGAAGACGGCCTCCGCCACGAACCCCGGACCGCGCTGACCCCCGGCAACGATGAAATCGGCGATGGATTCGCGTCCCTGGCCACTCTTATTAATGGGGCCCCCGGGCACCTTCGGCCCGGCGGCTGGCTGGCGCTCGAACATGGCGCCACACAGGGAGAAACGCTTCGTGCGCTGCTTGTGGCCCGTGGCTTCACTCACGTAACCTCGCACCGCGATCTCGCCGGCCACGAGCGCGTCACCGAAGGCAAGCTGGCCCCATAGGAAACCCCGTGTCACTAGTGTTTGAAACCACGCTCGGCAATTTCGAAGTCGAGCTGTTCGAGAAAGAAGCCCCGATCTCTTCCGCGAATTTTCTGGAGTACGTCGACGACGGCTTCTTCGATGGCGTCATCTTCCATCGCGTCATCCCGAAATTCATGATCCAGGGCGGCGGCTTCGAGCCCGGAATGAAGCAGAAGAAGGTCAAGGCGCCCATCAAGAACGAGGCGGCCAACGGCCTGAAGAATTCGCGCGGCACGCTCGCCATGGCGCGCACCAATGACATCAACAGCGCCACCGCGCAGTTTTTCGTCAACCTGGTGGACAACGATTTCCTCGACCACTCCGGCCCGGGCAACTACGGCTACGCCGTCTTCGGCAAGGTCACCTCCGGCATGGATGTCATCGATCAGATCGCCAAGGTGGCAACCACCACCCGCTCCGGCCACCAGAACGTGCCGGCCGCGGACGTGATCATCACCAAGGCTTCACGAAAGGTGTGAAGAAGAACTGGCGGCGGCGGCTGGTCCGATGGACGCTCATCGGGCTCGCCGCCGCCTTTCTCGTTACGGCGCTGCCCGTGGTGGCGATGCGCTGGATGGACCCGTGGTACAGCGCGTTCATGCTCGACGCGGCGCTCGACGCCAGCCGGGCTGGGAAGACTAACTACCAGACCGACTACCGCTGGGTGGATCTCGAACAGATCTCGCCGCACGCCGCCGTGGCGGTGATCGCCGCCGAGGACCAGTTCTTTCCGTTCCATACCGGCTTCGATTTCAAGTCGATCCGCGAGGCGGTGAGGCACAACGAGTCCCAGGCGACCAAGCGCCGGCCGCGCGTGCGCGGCGCCAGCACCATCACGCAGCAGGTGGCGAAGAACCTGTTCCTGTGGTCCGGAAGGAGCTATCTACGCAAGGGCCTCGAGGTGTACTTCACGCTGCTCATCGAGATCACCTGGCCCAAGGAACGCACCCTCGAGGTGTATCTCAACATCGCGCAGTTCGGTGAAGGCATCTACGGCGTGGAAGCTGCCGCGCAGCGCTTCTACCGCATGCCGGCCGCCCGGCTCGGCCGATATGAAGCCGCGACCATGGCGGCGGTGCTGCCGAACCCGATCACGTTCAGGGTGAATGCGCCGTCTAACTATGTGGTGAAGCGTCGCGACTGGATCCTGGCGCAGATGCGCGGGCTAGGTGGCGCGCGTTATCTCGATGAACTCGAGAACCCCACCGCCCCGCCGCGGGCACGTGAGCCGGCCGGGAAATGAGCGTGCCACGAGTCCGGGAATCGTGACACCACAGTCGCGATATCGCTCCCGGCAGGGCTGGCCGCCGATTGCTCTGGCGTCCGCCCTCTCACCCGGATTACGCTAGCCGCAGGTTCGCCGACGGCGACCCCACTGGGAGAACAATAATGAATGAGAACCCGTACGAGCGGGCGAGCGCGGACGCGCCTGCCCCGTCACCGAGCCTGCCCCGCGTCCTGTTGCCATTCGAGTTCCGCGGCAACGGCGGCGAATATTTCCGCATCTGGATCGTCAACCTGCTGCTGACCATCGTCACGCTGGGAATCTATTCCGCGTGGGCGAAGGTGCGCCGGTTGCGCTATTTCTACGGCAACACCTATCTCGACGGGCAGTCGTTCGACTATCACGGACAGCCACTCGCCATCCTGAAGGGCCGGCTCATCGTGTTCGGCGGATACCTGGTGTTCGTTTTCGCGTCGAACAAGTTCCCGATCGGCTCCAGCGTGGCCGCGCTGCTGCTCGTGATCTTCGGAGTGCCGTGGATCATCATGCGGGCACGCAAATTCCAGCTGCGCATGACTTCTTACCGCAACCTGCGGTTCAACTTTCATGGCACGTACGGCGGCGCCATGTCGTCATTCATTGGCTGGTATTTTCTCGCCGTCATCACGCTCGGCATACTGTTTCCGGTCTGGCTGCGCAAACGCGTGCAGTATTCGCTGGACAATGCCTCGTACGGAAACCAGCAGTTCTCGTTCCTCACGGGCAACGGCACCTACTACAAGTTCTGTTTCATCACTTTCGGTCTCGGCATCCTGGTCTATGGCTGCCTCTTCGTAGTCATGAAATCGGTGTTCGGCCTTGGCAACGTGGTCACGGACATCGAGACCATGGCCAATATCGGCGTCTGGGTAGTGTTGTTCGTTTTCCTGGTCGCCATGCTCGGCATCGCCGGCTACTACCAGGCGTCGGCCGTCAACGCGGCGTTCGGCGGCGTCCAGGCCGGCTCGCAATTCGTGCGTTCGGAGCTGCGCGCGTGGCCGCTCATCGGCATCTACGTGTCGAACCTGTTCGCGATTGTACTTACGCTCGGGCTCTTCTACCCATGGGCCAAGGTGCGACAGGTGCGTTACCAGCTCGAAAACATGGCGGTCGATTCGGACGGAAATCTCGCGGCATTCACCGCCAGCTCCGGCGAGGGAATCGACGCGGTCGGCGAGGAGGTCGGCGACTTCTTCGACGTGGACTTCGGTCTCTAGCTTGATCGCGGGTCGATACTTCGACGGGCGGAGCGCGGCTGGCGTCGATGCCAGCCTGGAGTTCGGCGCAGACGGCAACGTGCACGTGCACGGGGCCGTCGTGCCGATCGCGTTCCCCCTCGCCGAGGTCAATATCTCCGAGCGCGTCGGCAACATCACGCGCCGAATCACCTTTCCGGACGGCGGTGTGTTCGAGACGCAGGACAACGATGCCATCGATGAGGCGCGCGACGCACTCGGGCTGAAGCGCGGCCTGGCGATTGTCCACTGGCTCGAAAGCCGCTGGCGCGTCGCGGTCGGCTCGCTCGTGGCGGTCGTACTGGTGTCCGTGGCGTTCATACACTGGGGCGTGCCCGCCATGGCGAACTGGGCGGCGAAGGTGATGCCCGCGGAGGTCGACCAGTCGATCGGCGCCGGCACTCTGGACATACTCGACCGCGTTGCTTTCGAACCCTCGGAGCTACCCAACACACGTCAGCAGGAACTGCGCAAACGCTTCATCGACATGACCAGGCCTCTGACCGATGGCCACGAGTACCAGCTCGAGTTCCGGCACGGCGGAATGATCGGAGCGAATGCATTCGCGCTGCCCTCGGGCATCATTGTCATGACCGACGAACTGGTGGAGATGTCGAAGAAGGACGATGAGCTGGTCTCGGTACTGGCCCACGAAATTGGTCACGTGCGTGGTCGCCATGCACTGCGGCAGATGCTGCAGGCGGCGGGCGTCTCTGCGCTCGCCGTCGCCTTGTTAGGCGACGTGAGCTCCATCTCCGCGGTGTTGAGCGCGGCCCCGGCGCTGTTGCACGCCAAGTACTCGCGTGACTTCGAACGCGAGGCCGACTCTTTCGCCAAGCAGTGGCTGAAAGCCAACGGAATCGCCGAATCCAATTTCGACGCCATCCTGTGCCGCATCAGCGACGCGTACGAGGAAAAGCGCCCGAAAGACGGCAACGAAGAGAAAGACGATTTCGACTACTTCGCTTCGCATCCTTCGACCTCCGAGCGGGCGCGATGCGTCGTGGAAGAAGCTGAAGCCAAACCCGCAGGCGAGGCGGAAGTAGCGCCGGAAGCGGAACCCGTACCCGAAAGAGAAGAAGCCATCACAGAAGAACAGCCCGTCGATACCACGCGCCCGGACTGAGCTCAGTTGATCGAGTCGCTTCCGCGCGGCGCTGTTCCGTCGAACAGGTGCTCGACGTCGATCGCATCGAACTTGTAAGGCTTCTGGCAGAACTCGCAGGTGACTGTGCAGGCGCCCTGCTCTTCGATCACCGAACGCACTTCTTCCACGCCCAGCGAGCGAAGCACGTTCGCCACGCGCTCACGCGAGCAGCGGCATTCGAATTTCACCTCGTGGCCCGAGAACACGCGTACTTCATCGACGCCGAACATCTCGACCAGGCGTTGCTCCACGTCATCTTCCAGCAACTGGCCACGCGCGAGCGCGGACATGGCGGCATCGGCCTTTTGCCAGGCGGATTCGAGCGCTGCCTCATCGAGCTGAACCTGCGTGCCGCCAGCGCCGGGAATGCGCTGCACCAGCATGCCGGCGACGACGCCGGAACTCGCGGCCAGCAATACGCGCGTGGGCAATTGTTCGGACTGGTGGAAATAGGCTTCGAGCGATTCGGCCAGTGAATTGCCGGTGATCGGCACCACACCCTGGTAACTGGACGCGCGGTCGGCGGCTTCGACCGTCACCACGATCTGTCCTTCGCCCGCGAGCGAGCGGAAACCCGCCTCTCCCCCAATCGGATCGTGCCGTGCCATCGCACGAACCTTGAAGTCGTGGGTGCACTGCGCGACCAGCAGGCTGACGAGCCCCTTGCCCTGGAGTTGCAACGTGAGCACGCCGTCGAACTTCAGCGTGGCCGCGAGCAGCACCACCGCTCCGACGGCTTCGCCCAGCAAATGCTGGACGGCGGGCGGATAGTCCTGGTGTTCGCGCAATGCCTGCCAGGACAGGGAAAGGCGCACGGCGTGGCCGCGGATCGGATGCCGCTCGAGTACGAAACGCCGGACGAGATCGGACACGACTCAGCCGGCTAACTTCTTTTTCAGAAGCTCGTTGAGCTGGGCAGGATTGGCCTTGCCGCCGGTGGCCTTCATGACCTGGCCCACGAAAAAGCCGAACAGCTTGTCCTTGCCCGAGCGGTAATCCGCGAGCTGCCCCGGATTCTTCGCCATGACTTCGTCGATGGCCTTCTCGATGGCGCCCGTATCGGTGATCTGCCTGAGACCCTTCGATTCGATGATGGCGTCGGCGTCTTTGCCTTCCGCCCACATGGCCTCGAACACATCCTTGGCGATCTTGCCGGAGATGGTGTTGTCGGCAATGCGGCCGAGCAGGCCCGCGAGCCCCGCGGCACCGATACGGCTCTCGCCGATCTCGAGATTGTGTTCGTTGAGCGCGGCGGCGAGCGATCCTGCCACCCAGTTGGCGGACAACTTCGCCTGCTCCCTGGAGGGCTCCTTGCCTCCGGCGAGTAGTTTGGCGACTTCCTCGTAGTATGCCGCGAGTTCTTTCGACGACGTCAGCACGCCGGCGTCGTACTCCGACAGGCCGAACTGCTCGGCAAACCGCGCGGCCTTCTGGTCCGGCAGCTCGGGCAGCGTCGCCTTCACGCCGGCGATGTACGCGGCGTCGATCTCCACCGGCAGCAGGTCCGGATCGGGGAAGTAGCGATAGTCGTTCGCTTCTTCCTTCGAGCGCATGCTGCGCGTCTCGCCCTTGTCAGGGTCGTAGAGCCGCGTTTCCTGCACCACCTTGCCGCCGCCTTCGAGCACGTCGATCTGGCGCGCAACCTCGTAGTTGATGGCCTTCTCGACGTAGCGGAACGAGTTGATGTTCTTGATCTCGGCCCGCGTGCCGAACTTTTCGGCGCCAACTTTGCGCACCGACACGTTCGCATCGCAGCGGAACGAGCCTTCCTGCATGTTGCCGTCGCAGATCTCGAGGTAACGCACCAGCGTGTGCACCTTCTTGAGATAGGCCACGGCCTCTTTCGCCGAGCGCATGTCGGGCTCGGAGACGATCTCGATGAGCGGCGTGCCGGCACGGTTGAGATCGATGCCGGAGAGCTTCGGCAGGCCTTCATGCAGCGACTTGCCCGCGTCTTCTTCGAGATGCGCGCGCGTGATGCCGATGCGCTTCTTCGTGCCGTCGTCGAGCACGATGTCCATGTGACCCTTGGCGACCACGGGCAGCTCGTACTGGCTGATCTGGTAGCCCTTGGGCAGATCCGGATAGAAGTAGTTCTTGCGCGCGAACACCGACCTTGCGGCGATGGTCGCATCGACGGCCAGCCCGAACTTCACGGCCATGCGCACCGCTTCCGTGTTGAGCACGGGCAATACGCCGGGATACGCGAGATCGACGAGGTTCGCCTGCGAGTTGGGCGAGGCGCCATATGCCGTGGGCGAGCCGGAGAAGATCTTCGACTTCGTCGACAGCTGCGCGTGGATCTCGAGACCAATGACGATTTCCCAACCATCGGGAGCGCTCATGACAGCTTCTCCTTCTGGAATGCGGCAGGAATGCGGCGATGCCAGTCCGTTTCCTTCTGGTACGCGTGCGCCACGTTGAGCAGCTTCGCTTCGGCGAAATGCGGGCCGGCGATCTGCAGACCCACGGGCAGATCGCGCACGAATCCGCAGGGGATGGACATGGCGGGAACTCCCGCCAGGTTCGCGCCAATCGTGTAGATGTCGTTCAGATACATCTGGATCGGATCCGAAGCCTTCGCGCCGATGCCGAAGGCAACGTCGGGAGCGGTGGGACCCATGAGCACGTCGACTTCGGCGAACGCGCGCTTGAAGTCCTGGTTGATCAGCTGACGCACGCGCTGCGCCTTCAGGTA